>JBDSWU010000021.1:0-13424 GCA_039926445.1 Saccharimonadales bacterium (SeqCode) | reverse complement strand
TGCAGTTATTATTGCAGGAGCATTACTCGCACTTGCTAGTTAACTAATAAGCTTGTGCAACTATCTATATCTGCTACAATGCACCTACAAATTTAAAAAAACAAGATGCCACCACTACAAATTGATCAAGAATTAGAGCTACTAGCCGACGCTCGTCTGCAAAATCATGAAACGCCCTTTTTTTACACTAGTAAAGACGTGCTCAAAAAGAATTACGATCTGTTCACGGGCCTATTTGATAATTCTGAGATTTACTATGCGCTTAAGGCTAATTCCGATCCTAAGGTCCTAACCTATCTTGACTCTCTTGGTTGCGGTTTTGAAGCAGCCTCGGGTTATGAAGTCAGCATATTGCTAGACCTAGGGGTTGAACCGACTAAGATCGTGTATGGTACTTCGATTAAACCCGCTTCACACATTAAGCAGTGTTTTGAGGCTGGCGTACACCGGTTTGCGGCAGATTCTAGAGAGGAGATTGAAAAGCTGGCAGCCAATGCGCCGGGTTCTAAGATCTACATTCGAACTATTGTCGATGACGCTGGTAGCGTCTTTATGATGTCTGAGCGCTTTGGAGCAACAGCAGATACCGTCAAAGATTTGGTACTCTATGCAAAGCATCTTGGCCTTAAAACATACGGTATAAGCTTTTATGTCGGTTCTCAAGCTACTCGCGTCGACATGTGGTCTCGCGGAATACGCCGCGTACGTCCCATAATTGAAGAACTATACGAAGAAGGTGTCATGCTGGAAGCGCTGAATATCGGTGGCGGCTTTCCAGTTCGATACGACAACCACAAACAACCGCCCAAGCTACACGATATCGTTGTGAGTACGCATAACGCGCTGCATACTCTCCCATATATGCCTAAGATCATCATGGAACCTGGTCGTGGCATTGTTGCCAGTTCAACAGTACTGGTAGCTGAGGTAATAGCCCGAAACGACCGAGCTGGCAAACCTTGGCTTTGTCTAGATGCCGGCATCTACAATGCGCTGTACGAATCCATGATTCATCAGGGGGCTACGGGCTTCCCAGTCTATCCGCTGAACCCACCAACAGAAGAATTTGCGACCATGAAGTTCACACTTGCCGGCCCAACAGGCGACAGTCTAGACATCATTGCTCGCGATATTGAGTTGCCAGCTTACACCAATGTCGGTGATCGATTGCTGTTTGAGAACGCCGGAGCCTACAGCATTGCTATGGCAAGTCGCTTCAACGGATTCCCAACGCCCAAACTGTATATCGGCTAGTTGACAATAGCTCATAAAAGGCTTACGTTTAGACGTAGTAGCATTCATTATGAAAAATATAAACATCTATCAGAAATCCATCACGGCCTTCTTTCTAGCCGTCGTTGCTTACTGGGCGTACCTAGTATTTGACCATCACAACTCAACTAACCTGAGCTACTGGTACTCGCTAATTTTTGGATTCGTTCCGCTGTTCGGCGGCTTCATTGGTATGGAAAAAGCTTTTATGTGGGGCGGCTTCAAAAGTGCCGTTGGCAAGGCTATCTTTTTCTTCTCATTTGGCCTGACCCTGTGGGGTATAGGTGAAACTATCTGGTCTTACTATAACTTCGTGGAAGGTGTTGCGGCACCGTATCCTTCGATAGCCGATTTAGGCTTTGCTCCGAGTATTTTTTTCTGGATTTTGGGTATAGCCTACTTCTCTCAGGCAACGGGGGCTATATTTGCGTTAGGCAAATCACAGAAAGCAAAATTTTTCGCTATTGCCGCACCGATACTACTGCTCATTCCTTCATACATCCTGCAGGTTAATATTGCACGCGGTGGCCAGCTAATACCTGGGAGCGAAGGCATTGTTAAGAGTATGCTGGATATCGCTTATCCGTTTGGTGATTTCTTGGCATTAACATTTGCTGCTGTAATTTTTATCCTATCACATAAGTACTTAGGTGGCATCTATCGCCGAGCCATTATCTTCATGTTGTCTGGTCTAGCAGTAATGTATGCTGGCGACACGATCTTTTCATACACAACGACGAAAGGGACTTATTATAATGCTAGCTGGGGTGATCTAATACTAGCGTTTGGTCTGTTCTTGATGACCTATGGCATCCTTGCTTTCGCCTCCAAACCTGTCGCTACCTACAAGACACGTAATTCAGAAAATCAAAGCACTGAGATCGCCTAAGATGGATATTTACGAACAGATCTCAGTTAAAATTATCCAGAGTCAAGAGGGGATCATCGGTCCTGTAGCCATTGAGAGGGCAATGCTCGTGAATGGCATGACGTTGCAATGGGACAACCACGAAGTTTCTATTGAGGGGGAGAAGGTTAAGGCCGTTGAGGATCTTATCGAACAGTACAAGGAGCTTTTTGGTGAGATTTCGGTACAGGTGTCAAAGGAGGCTGTTAAGGCGCTGATGCTGCAGTTACCAGCTGATAAGGTTCCGCATCATCTCAAATAGGCCAGTCTATGGATAAGGTGGGAAAATTGGCTGATCCGAAAAACCGACTGCATGCGTTGCCTAAACGGCGCAAGCAGCTCCAGAATGACCTGGATCATATTTCCCAGGAAATGTACCGGCGCAACAAAGAGCTAATCGAGACGAACAAGACCTTATCAATATTGCGGACTATCGATACGCTGGTACTGGATGCCAACTCGACTTTGCAAGCAGTCTGTTCCCAAATATCCCAGGCGATTGCCGAGTCGGCAGGCTACACCTTCGTAGGGATTATGACCCGCAGTGCCCGCCACCAGGACTATTTGACCTTACAGGGTTGGAGTGAAGGCCTTGCATTGCCTGGAAGGTTGCCTTTGACATTCCCACAGACAATAAAGGCCCATGTTGAGGAGGGCTGGTTTGATAAGCCAGAGATGAGTACATTGGTGTCGATACAAACGGCACACACCGCTGAGAGTGCCAGGATCATTGGCTGTACACCCACCCAGCTTCGGCGCATGCGCGAACGCCTGCCAATCCAGTCAATTTATATCGTGAAGTTGCATGCCCGACAGCGCTTGGTGGGGTTGATAGTGGTTGGCTTCAACCTGCCGGTAGATGGAGTGACAGCCGACGACACTATGTTTGTCGATCGACTGAGCGAAACTGTCGGCGTGGCGCTAGATAATAAATTGCTGTTCGAGGAAAACCAGCACGTCCTACACCAGCTTAAGGAAACTAACACTAAGCTCAAGGCGCTCGACGAGACCAAGGATGACTTTATAAGTATGGCCTCCCACCAGCTCAGGACGCCGCTAACTAGCGTGAAGGGTTACATCAGTTTGGTGCTCGAGGGTGACGCCGGTAAGCTGTCGCCACTGCAGAAACAGATGCTGGAGCAGGCTTTTATGAGTTCGCAGCGAATGGTATATTTGATCGCCGACCTGCTGAATGTGTCACGGCTTAAGACTGGCAAGTTTATCATTGATTCCAAGCCTGTTAACCTCGCTCAGGTCGTCAGTGAGGAGATTGCCCAGCTGACCGAGACTGCCAAATCGCGCGATCTGACCATGGAGTATAAGCAACCAGTTGATTTCCCGGAGCTTTTACTTGACGAGACCAAGATCCGCCAGGTCATCATGAACTTCGCCGACAACGCGATCTATTACACGCCGGCTGGTGGCCACGTCAAAGTTGAGCTGGTCGATAAACCGTCAAGCGTCGAGTTGCGCATCGTTGATAATGGTCTGGGTGTGCCCAAGTCCGAGCAGCCTCATCTATTTACCAAGTTTTACCGGGCGGCCAACGCTCGCAAAGCCCGTCCCGATGGCACAGGTCTAGGGCTGTTTATGGCCAAAAAGGTCGTCGTCGCCCAAGGTGGGGCATTGATATTTGACAGTACCGAAGGCAAGGGCAGTACTTTTGGCTTCAGTTTCGCTAAAACCCGACTGGCCGCCCCCGAACACATCCCAGTCAAGCAGTAACATTGACGAAAAAGCTAAAAAATGCTAAAATCTGACTATTCCTCGTGGGTCGAGGGCAGCTTTGGTTTTTTTGGCCGCCAACCCCACCCGGAACGTCGCTTTACAACACGCCCTGCATGCAGATCCACCCCCGGAGAGTAGCTTAGTGCTTACGATAAGTCGTCAGCAGTTAGTTACTCTACGTCATCTAGCTTCATTGTCCCCAACCCCACTACGAAAGGATCTGTCATGTTCTCCGTCCTCCGTCGCTCCGCTGCCTTCCTGGCCTTCGGTGCATTGTGTGCATTCCTCGGGCACTTGCCCTTCGACAGCTACACCCAGCACATACGCTCCACGGCCATTCCTACGCTTGTCGTCGCTGCCGCGCTCGTGGTGCTACTTGTCGTCGCACACATCTTCAATACCCCGAAGCTTGTCACGCACGGCATTTTTTACGCGTTAGGCGTGGTTACCGGAATCCTCATCTGGGAGTACCTCAGCCTCGGCGCTGTCGCCTCTCTGTTGTGGCTGCTCGGTGGTGTCTTGACCGCAGTTGTGGTGTTCGGTGGCCTCTGGCTACTCAACATCGCTCTTGGCATCAAGCCGTTGCGACTTCACGAGTAGGAGAACAAGGGTGTGTGCGGCTCGGGGTGGTCAGATGACTGTGATGCTCGGCTAACGCTGACAACACTTTCTGCTTTTCTGACCACCCCGCCTCACCCCTGATTATTATTTGTAAACATAAGTGGAACAGGGGTGGCGTAACATTGTGCATCTTGCTAATGCTTATAAAATAGTATTTAGTTATTGACAAAAGCGTTTTGAAGTTGTATTATAACGGCAACACTAACTCAATTTGAGATTGGTGGTGGATGCCTTGCTCGTACCGTTCGCGGTCGGCGCAAGGAGTTACGGGACGGACACAAACAGTTACAAACAGACCAACCAAACATGTGGGATACATCAGTAGTAACTAAGCAAAGGTAGAATCATTATGAAATTATTTTCAACTATCAAGCGAATCGGTACCAAAGGTGCCCTCGTTGTCGCCACTCTGGCGGCTGTAGCCGGACTCGGTGTTGCCCACTTGGCAACTGCGCAGGCCGACGTAACCTTCCCAGCCAGTACGGCTGACTGCGATGACAACGCCGTTGTGCGTTGTGGTGTCACTAGCACTACTGGCTTGAAGCGTAGTTACGCTGCTGACGTAAGCGTCCGCAATATATTTGCTGGCTTTGGCGTTAGTGCGGCTGACATATCTAGCATCGACTTGTCTGTCGTTGCGGGCTATGTCACCAAGACTAACGAGGTCTACGTAAGTAGCGGCAATACGTTAGTTGCTACCAATGCAGTTACTGCTGGTCGCCAGAACATCAGCCCTAGTACTTCCGTCACCACCAACGGCACTACCTACTACACCCGTTCACCGAGTGTGTCATTCAAGAGTGACACAATTCCTGCCTTCGTCGTTATGAAGAATGGTGTCTTCCAGTACGCCGTCATCTCGAGCTGTGCTAACCCCGTTACCGCCACCCCCAAGAAACCTGATTACACCATCGTCAAATCTGTCCAGGCTCCTGGTCAGCAATTCACTGACACAGCTACCGTCGGCACCAACACTCGCGTTGTCTACGCCATCAATGTCACCAGCACTGGTGAGGTCGCTGCAACCAACGTTGTAGTCAAGGATGTTCTGCCTGCCAACGTTACCTACATCGACAACACGCTGAGCCGTGACGGTGTTCGCCTGAGCAACGACGACGCTTTCTTTAATGGCGGCATCACTATCGACAGCTTGCCGCGTGGCACTGTCGCTCACTACCGCTTTGCAGCTATTGTTGGAGCCAACGAGACAGCTACTACCTGTACTCCAGCCCGCCTGACGAACACTGCTACTATCAGCTCACCGGCTTTGCCGACCAAGTCTGACACAGCAGTTGTTACCAAGACCTGCCCACCTAAGCCTGCCTACAGTTGTACTTCACTGACTGCTACCCGCGTTGGCGAAACCAACCAGTTCAACTTTGTTGCCAAGGCTAGCGCCACTAACGGTGCAACCATCCTTAGCTACAGCTACGACTTCAACGACGGTCCGGTACTCGTTACCTCTGACGCCAACGTTTCACACACCTACAGCAAGCCCGGCACCTACAACACTAGCGTCACTGCCAATGTCCTCGTCGACGGCAAAACACTGCCATCTGTACCTGTCACTGGTGACGCTTGTAAGCAGACGATCACAATCGCCGACAAGCAGACACCTACCTACAGTTGTGACAAACTAACAGCTACTCAGGTCAACCGTACTCAGTACAACTTCGAGGCTGTTGCAACCGCTACCAACGGTGCGTCTATCAGCAACTACACATACAACTATGGTGACAACACCACTTCTACCGCTGCCGCCAACACCGCCAGCCACAACTACACTGCTCCTGGCACTTACACTGTTCGTGTTACTGCCAACGTCAATGTCAACAACACCAACGTACCTGTCACCAGCGATGCTTGCGTTGCTCAGATCACCGTCGCACCACAACCATACGCTGAGTGTACGGGCCTGAACATAGTTTTCGGTGAAGGTTACGAACTGGCAGCTACAGCTACTTACGTTGCCAACAACGGCGCGACTCTAAAGGCTGCAAGCTTTGACTTTGGCGACAACACGCAAGTCGTTACCGCAGCTACTGCTAGCGCTAACCACACATACACTGCAGATGGCACTTACACCATCACAGCAACCTTGACATTCAACGGTGTTGAAGCCGGAAGCACTTCCGTCTGTCAGGCAGTCGTTAGCTTCGAAACCGTTCAGCCAACTTACACTTGTGACGCTTTCAACATCACCAAAGGCGACAACCGCACAGTTACAGTTGCCGGCTTCCAGACAAGTGCTGATAATGGCGCAGTTTTCAAGTCAGTCGACCTGAACTGGGGTGACAACCAAAGCAGCAAGAACGTCACTAGTGTCAACGGCCAGACTCACACCTATGTTGCCGATGGCACTTACACCATCACCGCCATTGTTCACTTCACTGTCAACGGACAGGATGTCGTAGCTAGCGGTGCCCACTGTACTCAGACAGTCAGCTTCACGACACCTCAGCCTCCAACACCGCCAACACCACAGCCTCCAGTGGCTCCTAAGCCACCAGTTGTGCTGGTAAACACCGGTGCCGGCAGTGTTACTGGGCTGTTCGTCCTGGTCACACTTGGTAGCGCTATCGGCTACCGATGGATGCTCGGCCGTCGCCTCGGCGACAACGCCTAATCGTCGCCCTTAACTAAGCACTAGCGCAAACTAGCGTTATATGCTACAATCGGCGACAGTAGAGAGTTTTCTGACTGACCGCTCCACTACCTCCTCACCCATATCCCCCGAAGCCTCAAGCCTAGGGGGATTTTTGGTACCCGTCTTTCAATTTCTCATCTGTTATGGTAGAATAATTTAGCCTTTTGGGCTGCTTCGTACTGACTGGCCCAATAAGCCACCCACGTATCGATCCTCATTCGGCCCTGTATGTTTGGCATGTGGGACTGTGTCCAACCTATATGCCTTCGGCATATAGAACAGCGTCCAACCTATATGCCTTCGGCATATAGAACCAAATGCTCAGAAAATTTAAAAAGATGTAAACACCTTTTTAAATTTTCTTCCGCTTTGGCCCTATCGTCTATCGGTTAGGACACCGGGTTTTCATCCCGGCAAGAGGAGTTCGACTCTCCTTAGGGTCACCATAGTAGACTCATTCGTCATGGATGGGTCTTTTTTCATGCCCGCTAAGGTGTAAAGTGCACTTAATTTAGGCGTTCGAAATTTATTTGTAGTGAGGTCGTATTCTAGGCCTTCTGGGAACACTAGACGTTGGTAGATGATTTGGTGTTCAATCGAGGCGTTACTCCAAATTCTTGGTGCGTTCGACATGAAACGCATCGCATAGTCGATTGCATCAGTCTTTAGTTCGGACAATGACCCGATAGCCGTAAGGTCTTCTTGTACAGTGTCAGACTCATTCTTTATCTTCGCAACAAGTTCTTGCTTCTCATCTAGCGTTATCTCGCCACTAACATGTCAGGCTCCCATTAAACTGGACACATCGTCTATTCTAGAAAGGACGTATTTGTCAGTTTAAAAAAGGAGCTTCATATGCCCAAGGGCATCCCCACCGACCCCAAACTCAAGAACGAAATAATATCTCAAATCCGCGACCACGGCATGAGTGTAACCGAGGCAACAGCCACATACGGTTTTAGCGCTAAAACCCTGTACGCCTGGCTCAAAGTCGGGGTTGTCGACGGCAACCGCAACCTCATCCTGGAGAACAACCGGCTCAAGAAGGAGAACGAGCAGTTGTACAAGCTCCTCGGCCGAGCAACTGCCGAAATGCAACGGTCAAAAGACTAGCCATCCTGGACGAGGTCGAGCCCGGATGGCGCAAGCAGTTTGTGGCCACACTAGGTGTTGCACGCAGCAGCTACTACAGCAAGCCCCCAGCGGCTCTCCACTCGAGACAAGCTAGCAGTGGCAACACTGCTTGCAGCTCACGAACAGCACCCGCTGTACGGCGTACGGCGGCTGAGCCTGCATCTAGGCTGGAGCCGACACAAAGCTCGGCGGATTCGCTTGCTCGCTGGCGTACGGATTGCTCGCCCCACCCGCAAGAAACGGTACGGTAACAGTACCAAAGCGGAGATACTGGCGGCTCCCAACGCGCTAAAACGCTTTGCCCACTACCGCAACGAAAGTCGCCCCCAAGATGGCATGAGCTACGTTGGCATGGTCGACTCTGGCGGCTGGGTGCAAGACTTTACTTACCTGTGGTTCCAGCGCAGCTGGCACTACCTGGCAGTGGTGCTCGACCTCAAGACCCGGCAAGTGGTTGGCTGGAGGCTTGGACTCCGACACAGTAGCGAGCTAACGCTCGCTGCCCTAATGGACGCCCTGGCAAAACATCCAGCTCCAACCATTCTGCACTCTGACCAAGGCTCCGAATACCTCAGCTACAAACACCAGCTAGTTTGTGACCGCTACGAGATTACGCTCAGTTGCAGCACTAGAGCTAGTCCATGGCAGAACGGATTCATGGAACGCTTCTTTGGCAGTTTCAAGCCCGAGCTTGGCAGACTAGCCAATTACCAGGATCTTGGCCAACTGTACGAGGCCATTGCACTCACTGTGCATTACTACAACCACGACCGTATTCACACCGCATTAAAGATGAGTCCGGCAGCTTACGCTGCCAGGCTCATGCCAGCTCCGCTGGAAAGAGACAAGGTGTCCGAGAAAGTGGGAGCTTGACATATTACCTATCAAAACCCTTCGTCTGAAAGTAGTTTGGCTTTTGTGAGTTTAGAGAGAAACCCAGTTTCTAAATTCAAGAAAGACGCGGCTAAGCATGCCGCTGACGACTATGAGGAATACACATTTTTTACAAATCAATATTTAACGTCAGCACAAAAAGTTGAACTGATGAAGATATGTGCCGAGAAGTTAGAGGCTCCTCTTTTGATTAAAGATATTGAAGCTATCAGGAGTGCCTTAGATACAACACAGCAAGACCTACGCAAACGGTATTTACATATCGATGAAACCGTCGATCTATCATATTCATTAGAGTTGACCAGAGTTACGACCTATAGCGTCGATAATGAAACAAATAAATCAGTCGCAAGATTGAATAAGACCAAGCAAGAGTATCTAAATAAGAGTTCCATGGCAGGAGTCATGCCGATATCTTTTCCATCGATCGGTACAAGAACAACTGAAGCCGTCTTAAGCGATTTAACGGAACATGTCGATATACTAACCTCGCTGGGTAATAAGTTGGCTTATACCGTCTCGTTTAATGTTGAGCTAGTCTCGGATAAGTATGACGAAAATGTGCAAGTCGAGATTTATTGCAATGACCCGTTAAAGTTTGATTTTGAAAGTAGGAATTTAGAACTGCCGGATTACCCATCGACTAATTTGAATATGGGGCTTATGGAGCAAATTCTAGCCGTTCCTAGCGCCTCAAACTATTCAGTTGCAGCCCACAAAGATGACAGTGAATTCTATGCTAAACTAGCCAATCACGATCATACTGTCAGAAGTAACCTATCCGTATTAAATCCTAATCAGCCTAAGTTGGTTTTTGATGAAGCGGTCTTTATATTTGGAAATTTGAGTTTTGAGCCAATCAAATTACAGGCCAAGATCTATTCAAAATTTTTAAAGATACCAGTGGTGCAAGAATTAGTAATTGATCTGTCGAATTCAGAACAAACTATAAAGTTAGAATACCCCCCAGAAGACTAAAAATTTTGCGCGTGCACTAAATAGAGAGAATGAAAAAACAAAAGAGAAGGTAGGGGTAGCTAATTCACCGGCTATTCGCGCGGGGCTAGTCGCACAGGTTCGTGTACGATATGCATTAGCTTCTCAGTCATCGCACATTATTCGACAATGTACGACGCCTTGGCTGCATCTGCTATATTATTCAGATATGAATTTGTACTTAGCGCGGCACGCAGAAACTAACTATAACGTTCTAGGTCTGAGCAACTCCGACCCAAAAGTAGACGTCCATCTTACTGCTTTGGGCATAAGACAAGCCAAAGAGTTAGGAGTGAGTCTTAAGAATGAACGACTTGATGCCGTATATATATCCGAGCTGTCTCGTACAGCCGAGACTACTAGGTATATAACTGAGGGTCGTGGGTTGAAAATTATAAGCGATTCCCGCCTAAATGACCTGAATATGGGCTTTGAAGGAAAGCCAGTAAATGATTATCATGCAAAACTCTCGCTAGCATCTGATATGTGGTCTGCAAAATTCAACAGTGGCGAATCCCTCAATGATTTGAACAATAGAGTTGCAAGTTTCCTAGCATATTTAAGCGAGCTTGGTGGCGAGAAGAATATTTTGGTAGTTTCACATTACACTGTGCTGCAACTTATGATTGGCCAAATAAAGCATCTCGACAAAAATGATGCGCTTAAGATAGAGATTACCCAAGGTCAATACAGCAAGATTGCACTAAAAAACTTTGTAATAAATAAGTAATTGTGTTATTAAAGTATAATGAACCATATACTTATAGGCGGTGCTGCCCGCTGCGGTAAATCCACGCTTGCCCGAGAAGTTCGTGAATCAACGGATATGCAGTCATTGTCTGGTGATGCTTTCCGCACTACTCTGCGTAAAACCGCAGAGCGTGGTACTTTTCCTGCCCTTCACGTAGCCAGAGCAGAAAAGATTCCTGCCGAAAAATCATTCGTTGATCATCATTCGACCAATGCCCATCTAGAAATCGAAACAAAACGCACACAGGCTAGGTTTATATGGCCATACATCGAAAACTATATTCTTGCCATTGAGCATGAATCAACTGATTCTGTTCTCGTCGAATCAATTGACGTTTGGCCAGATTTAATTGCCATGTCCGGTCTGCGGCACAGGGCGGCCTTCCTCGTTAATACATCCCCTGACCAAGCGGAAAGGATCATTGCGAGCCGTGGCACGAATCCTTATGACTGGATGCACGAAAATGAATATTCCGATGCACGGATAAGAGCGTGGAGTGATTTTAATGCACAACGTGGCACCCTAATTCGCGATTTGGCCGAGGAAGCCGGCTATCTCTGTGTTGATCTGGCAGAAGTGTCGTTTTCTGATGGCCAGACACTGGCAAAAAATTATTTGCTTGAAACCTAGTCCTTATTTCTTGAGTAGATAGTAAGGACTCTGAAGGAATATTGCTAAACGGGGCTTCTTGTTAGTTGTCTTGATAAGATGCGTGTGCTGGTGCTTAACGGATCTCTTAACAAAGCCAACGCCACGCGCATAAATGTTGTAGCCTTTTGCTTCGTAGTCTGCAGCCTGATCCATGACCGCAAGACGTTCCTTGCTCGTGAGTTCACCCAATGTCTCTAGGTGACGTTTAGGAATGATCAGAAGATGGTCCACGACATCGTGCAGTTCCCATAGGTCGTACTGCGTTAGATTGGGAACGATGTAAATGAAGTCGTTCTCGTAAACTGCAGCCGCAAGCGTGTCTGGGCTGCAAAATGGACAGCCTTCACTTCTTTGGTGACTTTTATACTTATGAATTGTTTTTCTATAGTGGTTCATTATAACTAGTTTAATCCAAACTTCGCACTGTTCCCAATAATTGCGTAACAACTTATTTCAGTATATAATAACATATAATGAAGAAAACGATTGAAGTTGCCAATGTGCTACTGCAAAATAGCTCCCAAGAAGTACTACTCCTGCAGCGAGCCCCAAGATTAAAACGCCCACTTATATGGGGCTTACCCGGGTGTATGATTGACGCAGGAGAGACGGCCCTAGGAGCCGCGACGAGAGAACTCGTAGAAGAATCAGGTATTAAGGAATCGGACATTATTATTCAGGGTATTATGAGATTTTTAGTGCAAATGCCTGATGAGAATGTTCGCATTACAAACGTGCACGCTCTTTTGGTAGAAGATGACACAATGGTAACTATTGACCCGGATGAGCATGTTGCGTACAGATGGACGAGCGCAGAAGATGTATACGCTTCATCGGATTTGTTGCCTTGCGTGCCGACTATGGTTGCAAGAACGCTGGGCGTACGAAACCAAATAACTGACCTCACCATTGTGCCAGGGATGCAAGTCACTACTCTCTGAGAAGTAATATTGTTGACTAATATAGCTTAATATGTTATATTTTGCTCACTTATGAGTGACCTTGAGAAAAATCCCATCAAAGACATTATTGAAGGAGATTTCCTTGCGCGCGTTCACGATCTCAGTCCGGAAGCATGCTCATTTGATACCGCATCACAGCAGATAGAATCGTGGCGCCAAATGGGGCGCTTTTCGGTTTTCAATGCTGGTACGTACGATATTTTAACGTTGAATCACATACTGGGCTTGGTGCAATGTCGTACTCTGGGGGCAATGGCTCTTCTAGATATTGATAAAATTGAGACTAAACAACAGCAAAGACTCGTACATGATGTAGCCGCTTCTGATAGCGTACATCTGATGGTCACCTTAGACACCAACCGTGCTCTTGAAGAAGGTAAGTCTCGCCGGCCAGAAAAAGGTGGCGCACCTAAGCCTACCCTTGACTGGTATAGCCGTGCCATTATGCTCGCCATGCAATCAATACCATCACCGGGCTATGAAGCTCGCCGAGGCGTCGTTGACTACATTACAAGACACGGGCCCGATTGTTGTGATGTGCACCAAGATGGTAGCTGTATAAACGAAGACAATGCACTTATGACCGTAAAACTTCAGCCGGACATGGTTGTAGTAAACTCAGAATCTCGCCGTACCGTTGAGGATATGGAACGATACAAAGAAGATGGCCTTTTACCTAATACGCGTATCGCTATAATTGTAGAAGAGGAAAATCAATACTTCGATCCAATTCTGTGTCAAGCTACCCTTTTCCCGAACACCGCGTTCAGTATCTTCGGGCGTTGGCGTAGTGTTTTAGCGTAGGCTCGTGGTGACATCTTTAATGCTGTGTGGATACGCTCAGTGTTGTAGTAGCCAATC
>JBDSWU010000020.1:0-21686 GCA_039926445.1 Saccharimonadales bacterium (SeqCode) | reverse complement strand
AATTGCCATCACCCATGTGTCCGGCAATCGTCGCGAACAACTTGTACTTCTTGATAATCTTGCGCAATATTGGCAGAAATTCCGCCAAATGAGCTGGTGGTACGACGAAATCATCAATAAACGGCGCAATGTGCTTGTCCTTGACCTTTGAGCGCAGCAATTGAAAACTATAACGTCGCATGATCCAAAACTTTTCTGATTTGCCCTCAGTTGCGTCTTCCTCGAGACCATTTATTTCATAGCGAGCCCGTTGTTTGCCGAGACTTGAGTGAAGCTTTTTAATCTTGGTTCGGACTTCGGCTTCTGTTTGACCATCGAATTCTATCATTAGTATCAGCTTTGGAATTCCACGTAAAAGTTGAAACCCAGTTGGCGCAAGAGACAACAATAGGTGAATGAAGCGTTTAGGGCCGAGCAGCTTCAAAAAACTTGGCATAAATCTGATAGATAGCCACAGGGTAGCGTCGTCGAATGATTCAAAAGTTGCCGGCTTGGACTCCAATACTTTGGGTATGACTTCACCTAGAGCATCTATATCCTTCATGAACAAAACTAGTAGTCCAGAATGTGGCCTATGAGGCACTAGCCGGAAGTGCAGGTCGGTAGTTAAGCCGAGAGTGCCCTGGGCACCAACGATAAGCTTGGTCAGGTCAAAGATGCCAGTTTGGCGGTCCCAGACATCCCACAGATTATAGCCAGTGGAGTTTTTAGACACATTCGGCTTCGCGGCTTTGATTTTATCATAATTGCCGTCTATCAGAATGAACAACTTACGGTAAACGTCGCCTTCGAAGCCTTTGAGCTTCATTTTCTTGTCTAGCTCTGCTTTGTTTAGCGGCTTGACAGTGCGCTCAACGCCGTCGGCAAAGACAACCTGCAGCTCGGTCACAAAATCCTCGGTTTTACCGTACTCCAACGACTTTTCACCCCCAGAGTTATTGTTGACCATACCACCGATACTTGCCATGTCGCGCGACGCAGGGTAGGTCGGCATGAGCGCGCCTTTTTTTAGTGTTTCAGGCTCAAAATTTCTATACAGAACACCGGGCTGAGCATGGGCTGTTGTTTTGGTAACTTTAGAGATACGAGTGAAATGCTTGCTAAAGTCGACGATAATCGAGTCGTTTATAGCACCGCCTGACATATCGGTACCGACCGCTCGGGCAGTCAGGCTGAGTTTAGGATGCTTCTTTTTGCTGGCAGCAACCAATTTGACCAACTTTTCAACGTCACTAGCATCTTTCGGCATAACTACCAATTGCGGTCGCAGCTCAAACATTGAGGCATCATGGCTATAGAAATCTAGACTGGCGGGCGAGTCGTCTAGCTCACCACCAAAACTAGCTTTTTTGAGACCATTTTTTATGTCTTCCATTACCTTAAGCATAACTGTTGAGCGACGTAATTGCAAAGAACTTGCTATGATATAGCTATGAAAATTGCCATCGTCGGTCCATCGCACCCTTA
Source organism: Saccharimonadales bacterium (SeqCode) (assembly GCA_039926445.1). GTDB lineage: Bacteria > Patescibacteriota > Saccharimonadia > Saccharimonadales > UBA4665 > JBDSWU01. The sequence goes on along the minus strand of JBDSWU010000020.1, from coordinate 20,219 downwards.
CAAGGGTGGCATAGTCCAACATACTACTGAACTCGCCCAGAGGCTGAGTGACAGCGGACATACAGTGACAGTTCTGGGCTGGCAATCACAGTTTCCACGCAGGTTGTATCCTGGATCGTTGCTACCCGACGATCAACCAGAACTGCCACCTTACGTTGATACGAGACGACTGCTTAGCTGGTACAACCCGCTGAGTTGGCGGCGCGTCGGTAGGCTTGCTAGCAAATACGACCAGGTAATTTTTGCATGGTGGATTCCAACACTTCAGGGTCCGATCTACAGGGTCATCAATCACTACCTAAAGCGCGTACAGACAACCGCTTTGTGCCACAATGTTTTACCACACGAAGCACGCCCCGGAGACGCCTGGCTAGCCAAACAGTTTCTAAGTCATGTCGGCACCATATTGGTACACACTGATGAGCAGGCAGCATTGGCCAAAAGTATGGTAAAAACGTCTGTTGTCAGTTGCGAATTACCACCATTACTACCCGGCTGGACCACCTCACTCGCTGTCCACACTCCGTTAACACAACGACGACTCCTATTCTTTGGGCTGGTGCGAGATTACAAGGGCCTAGATACACTTCTACAGGCATTGGTGCAGGTTGCTGATGTCGAACTGACCGTCGCTGGCGAATTCTGGGGCGGTGCAGCGGCTAGCCAGCAACTTGTTAGCGATCTTGGACTGAACAATCGGGTCAAAATCCGCTCTGGCTATATCCCACCCGAGGACATCCCTAGTCTATTTCACGAAGCCGACGCACTCGTACTGCCTTACCGTTCGGCAACCGGCACAACCAACGTTAGACTCGGTTTTGCCTATTCTGTACCAGTTATTTGCAGTGATGTACCGGCCCTCAGTGACCAGGTGACAGATGGCGTCAACGGTTTAGTCTTTCGTACCGGCGACGTCGATGATTTGGCTAAGGTACTTAACATGATATATAAGCCGCACATCTACAAACAACTTCGAGCTGGAATACCAAAAATACCTGTAGACAGTGCCTGGGAAAACTATATGTCGATTCTGACATCTTCTGTATAATCATAACCAGCATGGCAAAAAAGCAACAGGTACTAGTAGTGGGCGGCGGTTTTGGTGGCGTCAAAGCGGCTCTTGAACTGTGCAAAGACTCCAATATCGCCGTTACGCTATTGAGTGACGATACTGAGTTACGTTATTATCCAACGCTTTATCACACAGCCACGGGGGGAAAACGAGCTAATTCGAGCATCCCCTATAGCCGTATTTTTGCGGACAAACCCATAAAACTGGTTCAGGCGGTTGCAGACAGATTGGATCGTAAGGCAAAGACAGTGACCACCGAGGCGGGCGAAACATACAGCTACGATAGCTTGGTCATGGGGCTAGGTGTCGTAACAAATTATTTTGGAATCCCTGGTTTGCCCGAATACTCATACAGCATCAAGTCGCAGTCAGAGGTAGCACGATTTAAAGCCCACCTACATCAGCAGTTAACCGATTACCGCCAACCCGATTTAAGCTACATAGTGGTTGGCGCCGGACCGACAGGCATATAGCTAGCCGGAGCACTGCCGGTCTACTTGAAGCACATTATGCGCAGCCACGGCATAGCCCGAAGACGCGTTCACGTCGATCTCATCGAAGCAGCGCCACGGTTACTTCCACGCCTACCTCGCGATACCTCGCGAGCTGTTCGAAAGCGTTTGAAACGTCTCGGAGTCAAACTATACGTTGGAAGCGTCGTGCAGGGACAAACGGCCGAAGAACTTACCGTCAATGGCAAACCAATACGGAGTCACACCGTTGTTTGGACAGCAGGCGTCACCAATCATCCATTTTTTGCCAACAATGGATTTGTCATCACGAGCCGTGGCAAAGTCGCCGTCGATGCCTATCTGCAGGCTGATGACAACATATTTGTCATTGGTGACAATGCCAACACGCCTTATAGCGGACTCGCCCAAACCGCACTCCATGACGGCCAGTTCGTGGCCAAGAACTTGCGTCGTCGCGCTCGGGGCAAAGACATGCGCAGCTACATTGTCAAAAAGCCGATTACAGTCATACCGGCAGGTGCACGATGGGCAGCGGTAATTTGGGGTAATCTGCGACTTTACGGCTGGGTGGGGTGGGTGCTCCGAGAAGCAGCTGACTTTATCGGATTCCGCGACATTGAGCCTTTGCACGTCGCCACCCGACAGTGGATGAGCGAATTTGGCGGTCAAGACGACTGCGAAATCTGCGCCACCGCTTCGCAGTAACACTCAACTTCGCTACAATAGGCTCATGAACACAGCCTACAGCGAAGCCTTTGCGGCCTTAAACTCACGACAAAAGCAGGCAGTCGAGCATATCGAAGGCCCGGTTTTGGTTGTGGCCGGCCCTGGCACCGGCAAAACCCAGCTACTAGGCCTAAGAGTAGCTCAGATTTTGCAGCAAACTGATACCGATGCCAGCAATATTCTCTGTCTAACATTTACCAACGCTGCTGCAACCAATATGCGCGAGCGACTACTGCAGTTTATCGGTCCAGATGCACACAAGGTCGTAATCCGAACTTTTCACAGCTTCGCTGCTGAAGTTATGAGCCTTTACCCTGACTATTTTTGGAATGGAGCCAAACTGACGGTTGCACCAGACGCGCTACAAGCCGGACTAGTTCAAAAGATTCTCAGCGAGCTACCACTCGATAATCAGTTGGCCATCAAATTTGCTGGCAAATACACGGCGCTCAAAGACGTGCAAGACGCACTCAAATTAACTAAAGAGGCCGGACTATCGCCGGCCAAGTTAGCCGCTATGCTCGATGTCAATGACGCATATATAGAGCTTATCGAGCCGAGTCTTGTCGAAATCTTATCTGCCCCATTATCATACAAAAACCTATCACAACTTGGCGAATTAGTCGACGCATTACCCGATCAGGACATCAGCCAAGCTGTGGCGCCATTGACGTCACTAAGTGATGTTATTAAGTCAAGTCTGCACCAAGCGATTACGGCAGATGAGCTTCTCGGGAAGACTACCAACACCGGAATATGGAAGAAACGTTGGGTACAGACAGTGCAGGGAACAAAAGCGATGCATGATGAGCGCAAACGTAGTCTGTGGTGGCGATCACTTGTAGAAGTTTACGAAGTTTACCGAGCTCAGTTGCATGCCCGCGGTTACTACGATTATTCGGACATGATCATAGAAGTTATAACTATGCTCGAGACTAACCCCGAACTGTTATCAGCCGTTCAGGAACGCTTCTTGTACGTATTACTCGACGAGTTCCAGGATACCAACAAAGCCCAACTCAGGCTGGCCGACCTCGTCGCCGACCACCCATCAGCCGAAGGCAAGCCAAACCTGATGGCCGTCGGTGACGACGATCAATCAATCTTTGCATTCAATGGCGCCGAACTCAATAACATGCTGTCATTCCGTCGTAGTTATCCGGCTACTACGATAATCGTGCTTGAGGAAAATTACCGGTCATCACAGGCCATTTTGGACGCTTCAGCACAAGTGATTGAGCAGGCCAAAGACCGCTTGGTTCTGCGTGAACCAGGGCTAACTAAGCAACTTCGTGCTCAGCGCCAGCCGACGAGTAGTGTCGTCGAGCATAGCCGTTTCGCCACACGCGAGCATCAACTGTCGTCAGTCGCCCAAGCTATACAGCAGCGATGGCAGCAAAGCCCCAACCAGACGATTGCCGTTCTAGCTGGTGGTCATGCCGCACTTCGACAAATATCAGCACTACTGTCGGCCTTGCAGGTTCCGGTTAGCTATGAACGTCGACGTGATGTCTTTGAGTCTGAGATTATCCAACTTATCTTGCTGATTGCCGAAACGGTGATAGCGGTTGGGGAAGGTGACCAAAAACTAACTAACCATAATTTGGCGCGCGTATTGCAGCACCCCGTATGGAAACTTGAGCCGCTAGTGCTGTGGAAGTTGGCCGTTCGCCAGCGACAGCAAGCTGACTGGCTGGAAGCTCTAGCTGACCACAGTGACCCAAGGCTAAGCGGACTGGCTAACTGGCTACTATGGCTGGCGGGTGAGGCTAGCTACCAACCATTAGGAGTAATGCTCGAATATCTTATTGGCCTGAGGCCCGGACAGGCACTGACCAGTCCAATCCGTGAGTACTACTTGGCAACAAGAGCAGTCGACAGTCAGTACCTACAGACTCTCTCCGCAGTTCAATTACTACTTAGCTTATCGACAGAGTTTGCTGAGCAGCCAACAGCGACGCTATCCGATCTTATCCGGTTTTCTCAGCTTAACCGAGACTTGCAACGCCCGATCAGTGATAGTTCGTGGTTCGTAAGCGGTGATCACGCAGTAGAGTTGATGACAGTCTATAAAGCCAAGGGCTTAGAGTTTGATGAAGTCTATATACTTGACGCTATTGAGAGCAGCTGGCAGCCACGCCGCGGCGGCCGCAAGCCGCCAGCCAACCTACCGCTGCAGCCTTATGGTGAAATCTACGATGATTACGTACGTCTAATGTACGTTGCTATGACGCGCGCCAAACATGCTATCCATATCAGTAGCTTTACGCATGACGCAATCGGTCAGGAAGTACTGCCAACACCACTAATTGAAGCTATCGCTGCTGAGGTTGTCGAACCGACCGAAGATCCTATCGAATTACTCGAACAAAACCTACGTTGGCCGGAACTAGACAACGCCAGTGAGCTTCAGCTACTTCAGCCGGTACTTGACGACTACTCACTGAGCGCAACAGGGCTGCTCCACTTCCTCGATGTAACCAGCGGCGGCCCTCAACGCTTCCTAGAAACTGACATACTCCGAGTACCGTCCCTCAGCACAGCCAGCATGGGCTTCGGAAATGCCATCCACCGCGCTCTGCAGTTTGCCCAGATGACTCGCCCAGCTCCCGATCTGACAGATATCATCGACGCTTACCGCGGCAGTCTTCGCGAACAGCGTTTAAGCGACAATGATATATCACGATATTTAATGCATGGAGAGCAGGTATTGCAATCCTTATTCGTAGACAAGGGCTTTATGCTACCTGCTGACGGGCAGGCAGAGGTAGCCATCCACAATGTTATGCTTGGTGAGGTACGATTAGGCGGCAAAATTGATCACTTGGTTACGAGTCAAGACCGCCTGCTCATCACTGACTACAAAACCGGAACACCTTTAACCAACTTCGAAACGCGCGACAAAAATAAGGTCGTCAAGGCCTGGAAACACCGAACTCAACTTACATTCTACGCACTTTTATGCCAAACTTCAGGACGGTCATCCAGCTTATCGACGCTGCAAACGCGGATGCTTTATGTCGAAGCCGATTCTGCCCGCGCGCTAAGCCTAAGCTTTACCCCGACTCAGGCCGACATCGACCGTTTGACTAGTCTAGTCAAAGCCGTGTGGTCACGCATCACAACCCTAAACCTACCGGACGTAATCAACTATAGTGCTGACATCGACGGCATCACCCAATTCGAAAACGATCTGATAAACGGCGTCGTCTAGTTTTGACACTAACCAAAAATCCCGGCACCAGGGCCGGGATTTTTGCCAGTCTAAAGCGAACTATTTTTTACGCTTAGTAGCTACTTTGGTTGTAGACTTTCGAGTCGTAGACTTAGTAGCAGCAGACTTACGAGTCTTGCGAGCAACAGCTGTTTTCACAACTGGCTTAGCAGAAACTGTTGGTGATACTACCGTCGCAACCACGACTTCAGCCATAGCTGGCGCGAATAGGTAGTGATAGAGGTTGGCGCCAACAACAGCACCGAGGATTGGGCCGAGAACATAAGCCCCCAGAACCCAGCTGTGAGCCCCCAGGTCAGCCAACGCCAGCGCAGGGTTGACAAGGCCAACTGCTACGGTCGATGCCGATAGAGCAGCAACCATGTAGCCGATACCGTAAACTGTACCGCGCATAGCCGTAGTAAGCTTCTGGTAATAGGCAGCAGCAAAAGTTAACGCCAGCAAGCCGGCACCAACAGCTTCAGCCGTCAGCAGCCGACCAGAGAACTCCCCGGGGATAGGCTGCATCGCAGTTTTAGCATAGTAACGATACAGTGCGTACGCTGCGTATGCACCAGCGAACTGTGCTGCCAGGTAAACCAGCGTTCGAGCTGTGGTCAGCTTGCGCGTAGTCCACATCGCCAACGTCAACGCCGGGTTAAAATAACCACCCGACAGTCGTCCGAAAGCAAAGTATAGCAGGGCAATAGTCAGCCCAGCGGTCATTGCTACGAAAAACGTAACACCAATAGTTGAGCGCTGCACACTTACGACTAGTAGTGTCAGAAACCCAGTACCAAGAAACTCAGCCACCAACGTAGCTATCTTCTGTCGTCCAAACATTTGGAACCTCCACTTAGTTAATGTGTTTAGCGTAACGTTAATTTTACAGTTTGTAAAGACAAGGTCTTGCGACCACTAGGCGTGAACCAGTACTCGAAGCGAAGGACCAGCCAATACAGAAGCAGTTGCGAGGTTATAAACCAGGGCAGCTACGAACTTATTGTGAGCCTCTTCAGGGTTCAATGATAGCTTGTCGGCTGCGAACATAATGGCTGGAACATCGATATTGAAGGCTTGCATGTTTGCACCATAGCGAGCAGCAAGTTTTTTACGATCGAGTGTCTTTCCGGCAATCATATTGATACGGCCAACCAGTTCGCCGTGTGCCCCAGATAATGTCACCACTGAGGATTCCTGGATGCTACGAGCTGCATCTCGGAGCCCAGCTCCGCTTGTGAAATAACCGTCTGCTCGGAGTTGCGATGCCTTAGCGATAACGCCAGCTTCTAATTCTTCGCTGACCTCAACATCAAGACTCCTGAGCATAGTCACAAGTTCACTGCCTCGTCGTTCTATAAAGCCAAGGATCGTAGCGTCGCCTGGCTGAACAGAGTCGAGTCTGTCCTCTGCGCCACATCCGCAATTACTACCAGTGGCACGGTCATCATCATGCACGCCAATCTCGTAGCCACTTTTTTGGAGTTCTGAGTAAACTGTCTTGGCATGCTGTTCGGCAGTTTCACCGGTTTTGCGATAGGCGTTAGATGTCAACGCATCCGCAACCACCATCGTAAATGTACCCCCGGCAGAATTAGGCCCTAGCAGCTGCTCACCGTCAGCCTGTGGACGACCGTCAACACATACTTTAGGCACGGCTGTTTCGCTAATATCGGCGTCAAACTCGTCAGTGTTTAGTGCTTCACAAAATGCATCAATCTCTGTGTCTGACAATTCTCCAGCTGCTACTCGACGAGCTGGGTCAATAGCGCCTTCGCCAGTTGATAAATACATTTGTTGGCTTGGCATAGTTTCGACATCGTAGGGCATGGTTTCTCCAATCATATTACTGCCTTTCAAAGAAGTTATATGTGTTTATTTGTAAGATATATTACAAGACATATGTGATTTTACTCTCATTAGCCTATGATTGCAATCTGATATAATTAGCTTGTATTTACAGAGGAGCTGCCACATGACAACACCTTACAACGAGAACTTATCCGCCTCCCCAGATCCAACTGATGTCATTGACGTGGCCTTGATTGCTCAATTAGAGAGCAGCCCACCCTCAGATAGTGAACTTTACACCGCTCTTCAGCACACCACACCAGCAATTGCTTATTGGCTGCGCCGACGAGCGGTTGAATTAAATCCAGACCTCAAAAACAGGGGAGCAGACTCGCGCCTAGCACTTGAACTGGCGCAAATTCTACTGACTCGCACTACTTCATATGCAGAAATTGTTGGCCATGAGATAAGAACAATCGAAGCCTTATACGCAGACTCGGATCCTGAAGCGCCCGCGGCATAATTTGGATTTTGGGTGCGTCGGTAATACAATACAAACACAACTTAACCTGTAGGGAAAATCACTAAATGTTGAAAGACTTCAAGAAATTTGTGTTACGCGGCAATACAGTCGATTTGGCGGTAGCGGTGGTTATCGGTGCCGCTTTTGGCACGATAGTTACCTCACTAGTAAAAGACCTGATAACACCGCTGTTGGCGGCTGTTGGCGGCCAACCGGATTTTTCTAAGCTGACGTTTACTATTAATGGCAGCAAATTCCTCTACGGGGACTTCATAAATGCTGTTATCGGGTTTTTGATAATATCGGCCGTCATCTTCTTCCTGGTCATCCAGCCGATCAACAAGATGACTGCCATCGCCAGCCGCAACAAAATCACTGACGATCCGACAACCAAAAAATGCCCAGAATGCCTGAGCGAAGTGCCTATCAAGGCAACTCGTTGCGCACACTGCCAGATCAAGCTTAAAGCTTAGACCCAACAGGAATTAACGCTGTCGACGGTTACGCTTCAGGTTGGATACTTGCAGACGAACTGCGTGACGGTCAACCATCGCCTGGGCATGTTCAAGGCTAATCTGGTCTTTGGCTTCGGCCTTCATAGACTGAGCGCGGTCTATGGCGGCCTGAGCCTCGGCTTGGTTTATGTCATCGGCATGATCGGCTTCGTCAGCCAGTACGCGTAGCACGTTGCCACTGACTTCGATGACGCCACCATTTGTGGCGTAGAAATCACGTGCATCATCGCGGTCTTTAGCTGTCCTGCGAACCGCGATAACACCGTTGGTTGAAACGCTGACTAACGGCATGTGGTGCGAAAGCACGCCAATTTCACCCTCTAGCGTCGGTAAAGTAACTTCGTAGACTTCGTCATCGAATTGCATACCACTGAGACTTACTAGCTGGAAGCGAATCACTACTTGGCGCCCTTGCTGCTGCTAGCTTTTCCAGCCTTGACGACCATGTCTATGCCGCCCTTCATGTAGAAAGCGCTTTCTGGTAAATCATCGTGCTTGCCATCAAGTATTTCTTTGAAACCTTGGACCGTGTCGCTGAGTTTGACGTACTGGCCTGAGTTGCCGGTGAATTTCTCGGCTACAAAGAACGGCTGTGATAGGAAGCGCTGAATGCGACGAGCGCGCGCCACAGTTTGCTTATCCTCGTCAGACAGTTCTTCCATGCCGAGTATGGCGATGATGTCCTGGAGGTCCTTGTAACGCTGCAGAACGCGCTGGACTTCTCGGGCGACATTGTAGTGGTCCTCGCCGACAATTTCCGGGTCAAGGATGGTTGAGCTGGAGTCGAGCGGATCGACAGCTGGGTAGATACCAATCTCGGTCAAGGCACGATTAAGCGCAATCGTCGAATCCAAGTGAGCAAAGGTTGTTGCTGGCGCTGGATCTGTAAAGTCATCTGCCGGGACGTACACAGCCTGGATCGAAGTAATCGAACCATCTTTGGTGGTCGTGATACGCTCCTGGAGCTGTCCCATTTCCTGGGCTAGATTCGGCTGGTAACCGACAGCTGAGGGCAATCGACCAAGCAGGGCAGATACTTCGGCACCGGCCTGGGTGTAACGGAAAATATTGTCAATAAACAACAGCACATCAGATCCCTTGTCGCGGAAACCTTCAGCAATCGTCAAACCAGATAGTGCAACTAGCAGACGAGCACCTGGTGGCTCATTCATCTGACCAAACACTAGGGCAGTATTCTTTAGGACATCAGCCTCCTTCATTTCCTCGTAGAGGTCATTGCCCTCGCGAGTACGCTCACCGACACCGGCAAATACCGAGTAGCCGGAGTGGAACTTGGCGATGTTGTTGATAAGCTCCTGAATAAGCACAGTCTTGCCAACTCCAGCACCACCGAACAGCCCAACCTTACCACCACGGGTGACCGGACAAATAAGGTCGATGACCTTGATACCAGTCTCTAGAATCTCGACAGTACCAGACTGGTCGACAAGGGCAGGTGGATCGCGGTGAATAGCGGCAGTCTCGGCAAAAGTACCGCCAATGTTGTCGATAGGCTCACCGGTAACATTAAACATACGCCCCAGTGTCTTGTCACCAACTGGCACATTGATCGGAGCGCCGGTGTCTTTGACTTCGACGCCGCGACCGAGGCCATCAGTGCTACCAAGCGAGATAGCACGGACGCTTGACTCACTAAGGTGCTGGGCGACTTCGAGTGTAATCTCCTGACCATTCAAAGTGACTTTGAGTGCGTTATAAATTGCTGGCAGGTGGCCAGCGCCGAAAGCGATGTCGACGACCACGCCGACGATGGCGGTGATCTTGCCAGTTTCAATCTTAATCTTGTCTTTTGTTGCTGTTGCCATTATGTTCTCCTTGTTAATCCCAGATTTGCTTAGGCTTTGATTGTACTGATTCGGGGTCTGACTGATGGGTCGGTATCGGCGGGTTGGTGCCGGGGACTACGTTATGGGTGATAGCTTTGTGCAGGCCAGTGACTGATAAGCTCAAAAACGCCTCTGCCTCATCTTCCGCGCTGTCGGAATGCGGTTCAAAATCTTCATGTCTACCCATTGAGAGCCTCCGCACCACCGGTAATTTCAGCCAGCTCCTGGGTAATTGCAGCCTGGCGGGCGGTATTTAGTTCTAACGTATAATCGTCTATCAAATCCTTGGCGTTGTCAGTGGCATTTTTCATGGCCAGCATACGCATCGAGTGCTCACTAGCTAGTGACTCAAGCAATGCCTGCCACAACTGAGCCTCGACTAATCGAATAGTAATCTGGTCGATTACCGTTTCGACATCAGGCTCGAAATTGCTGATTGTAGCTACACCGTCTTTCATCTCAGGAATTTCGTCTGCAGTAGCGGGCAGTAAAGCCAAACTTTTAGCTTCCTGCAAGATGTTAGAGCGAAATACCGTGTACATCAGGTTTACTTCATCAACATTTTCGTCCTTGTACTCGTTCATCAGCGTATTGAGTATCGGGCGCACATCGTTAGCTGTTGGCTGATCTTTGAAATCGTCATATACAGCCAGCAATTCAACGCCTTGTAAGCGGCGGACAAACTGTGCGCCCTTTTTGCCTATAACGATGACACGGCTAGCTACTTTGCCATCTTGATCAGCCTTGATGCTTTTGGCTAACAGTTTTAAGACGTTAGCGTTATAGGCACCGGCCAAACCCGAGTTTGAAGTAATCACAATATACAAACGAGTCTTGACTGTTCGCTTTTGAAACAAAGGCTGCTGCTCAACTTCGTTAATAGCACTTAAACGGGCTAATAGTTCGTACGCCAAGTCTCTATAAGCCCGCGATTTGAAAGCGTAATCCTGGGCCCGGCGCATCTTCGAAGCCGAAACCAGCTGCATAGCCTTAGTAATCTGGCGCGTACCTTTAACAGACTTAATGCGTTGCTTAAGAACAATAGTACTAGCCATAGGGTGTTACTTGGCAGCCTTCTCTACGTAGGTTGCGGCGACGGATTTGGCGACCTTGAGGACGGCTTCGTTGTCGGCGTCGCTGACTTTGTCACCGGTGTTGATGGTTTCGGTCAGCTTGGCGTGTTTGGACTTCAGCTCGCGGTGCAAAGCTTCCTCGGCAACGTTAACTTTCTCGATTGGCACCTTGTCAAACGCACCAGAGGTAGCAGCTAGCAGGGTAGCGTACATTTCCCAGATTGAGTAGGGAGCATACTGGCCTTGCTTAAGCAACTCAGTCAGGCGCTGACCGCGCTCGATAGTTTGGCGAGTTTCGGGGTCGAGGTCGGTTGAGAACTGCGAGAAAGCGGCAAGTTCGCGGTACTGAGCTAGGCTTAGCTTCAATCCACCACCAACGGCTTTGATCGCCTTGGTCTGAGCGGCGCCACCAACACGGGAGACAGACAAACCGACGGAAATAGCCGGACGGATACCCTGGTAGAACAAGTTAGTTTCCAGGAAAATCTGACCATCAGTAATCGAAATGACGTTAGTAGGAATGTAGGCCGAGATATCTCCAGCCTGGGTTTCAATGATCGGCAAAGCGGTCAAAGAACCACCACCGAGCTCGTCGTTAAGTTTAGCTGCACGCTCCAGCAAGCGGGAGTGCAAGTAGAAAACGTCACCTGGGTAGGCTTCGCGGCCCGGTGGGCGACGGAGCAGGAGGGACATTTGGCGGTAAGCGGCGGCGTGCTTGGTAAGGTCATCATAGATGATCAGGGCGTGCTGAGCGTTGTCGCGGAAGTATTCACCGATGGCAGCACCGGTGTAGGGAGCGAGGTAGAGCATAGCAGCCGGGTCGGCAGGGCTAGTAGCGACAATTATTGTCTGGTCCATGACACCTTCGCGCTTCAGGCGCTCAGCCAGGGCAGCGACCTTTGATGATTTCTGACCGATCGCCACGTAGACATTGATGACACCGGTCTTTTGGCGAGATTGATTGACCATAGTGTCGACAGCGATAGCCGTCTTACCAGTTTGGCGATCGCCGATGATCAGCTCACGCTGACCACGACCAATAGGCACGATGGCGTCAATGGCGACAAGGCCGGTCATCATTGGCTCAAATACTGATTTGCGAGCTAGGACGCCGGGAGCGGCTCGCTCGACAAGACTAGTCTGCTTGGTTTTGATCGGGTCGCCGCCATCGATGGCGTTGCCCAAAGGGTCAACGATGCGACCAACGAGTTCAGGACCAACAGGAACTTCCAACACTTTGCCCGATAGGCGAGCTTTAGCACCAGCCTTAACGTCAACGTCAGCACCGAGTAGTACCGCACCGATTTCGTCTTCGCCGAGGTTAAAAGCAAAAGCTGTCACGGCTTGACCGCTAGCGCCGTCAATCTCCAGCATTTCGTTGTATCCACATTTGCGCAGTCCATATATCCAAGCAATACCGTCGCCAACGCGGGTGACAACACCAACTTCTTCGATCTCCGGACGGTCCTTTAGCTCAGCAATGGCTGTGCGAATGTCGTCTGATAGTTCTTTTATAGATAATTCAGCCATTATTTAAACTCCTGTCTTAGTGGTGGTTAGTTGTTTGAAGCGATTCAGTTTCGCGCGGACCGACAGATCCAGCTGCTGGTTAGCTAGCTCCAAACGCACACCACCGACTACGTTCGGGTCATGAGCTTGGCTCACAATCACCGTCCGGGTAGCAGGAAAGTGCGTTCGGATGTTAGTTTCGATATCAGCTCGCGCAGTGGCGCTCAGCGGGAAAGCCGAAGCCGCAACGACTTCGACGATACCCTTGTCGGCTCGCAGCTGCATGACGTCGCGCAACAGCGAGTCGAGCTCACTGGTGCGGCGCACACTCAGCAAATAGGCAGCAATCTCCTGGCTTAGTTCTTTCTCGCTTTTGGCGAGGTCGATCTGGTCTGCCACGGCAGCGGCAATCTTTTGCCGAGAGATTTTGTTGGCCATTTATGCTTTCTGCCCCGCTAGTGCCTTGTCGATTAGCGCAGCGTCCTTGCGGGCGTCAACCTTCTCGTCAATGATAGCTTCTGTCGCCTCAGATATTAGACCGATTAGCTCAGACTCGAGAGCTTTGCGGGCTCGTTTGACCGCCTGATCAGCGTTAGCCTCTGCCTCTTTGACAATACCAGCAGCTTTGGTGCGAGCAGTGTCCTCAGCGGCGCGGACGGTAGATTTGGCGTTGTCGCCAGCCTCAGCCAGTATGGTGTCGGCTTCCTGACGAGCTTTGTGCAACTCGGCAGTAACTGTCTTGTCCAGTTCAGCTCGTTCCTTTTGCATTTGCTCACCGAGCTTGACACCCTTTTCGATGGTGTCACGGCGCTCGGCCAGGACTTTCAGTATTGGCCCAAAAGCAAACTTGCGCAGTACCAAGTAGGCCAGCACAAAGGTAATCAGCTGCACAACCAAGTGCGAGCCGCTGATGCCTAGTGCGCCGATACCGGAAGTCTGCTCGGCTGCCCCAAATTGTGTAAACATTGTTATCATTACGGTTCCTAATTAAGCCTATTTAACGATGAATGTTGAAGCGAAGGCCAGAAGTCCAAACAGCTCGACAATAGCCACAAAGACTAAAGCCTGACCAAAGAACTTAGCAGCTTCTGGGTTGCGACCAACGGCCTGCAAATAGTTACCACCGATCAGGCCAATGCCGATCGAGGGACCGATGAATCCAAAAGCAATCATCAAGCCTTTACCAATAATTTCCGTGTTAACCGCGTCAGCGAGATACAGCATTTGTTACTCCTTAGTTATATTACTTATTATCATGACCGTGCCACGCTAGAAGGTGTTAAACCTATTGTGTCAGGAACGGTGTCATGGGTCAAACCATCTTCATGCTCGGCGGCGTGCTCACTTGCGTGATTAACGGCAATCGCCAAGTACATGAGACTGAGGACGGTAAAGATGTAGGCTTGCAAAGCACCAACGAACAGCTCGATCAGCGTAAACGGCAGAGCAGTCAATGGCGCGGCAAAACTACCCAGGTAAGAGAAGACAGCAATAACGATTTCGCCAATCGTGATGTTTAGGAACAATCGAAGCGACAGCGATAGGGTGCGAGTCAGGTCAGTTAGCATCTCGAGCAAGCCAATAACGAAGTATAACGGGTTGAGCGGGCTGCCAACAAAGAAGTGACGCAAGTAGGGCAGGAAGCCGCCGGATTCGCGGATCGAGGCGGCGTAGACAAAAATCATCGTAAATATGCCGGCTGCTAACGTGCCGTTGAGGTCAGCCGTGAACGGTCGGAACAAGGGCGTCTCACCAGCGTGAAAACCCTCACCGACGATTGGCAGTAAGCCTAGCCAGTTATTGAGCAAGATAAAGAAGAATAAAGTGACGAAGAAGGGCACATATTTGCGGCCGCGCTGCTTGTCGTCAAAAGCGCCCTCGACAAGATTAACGATAAACTCGGCACCTGCCTCGATGAACTGCGTCACTCCACCCTGAGGCTTTACAGTAATCCGTCGAGCTACCCAGATCAAAAACAGACTAATTAGGGCGATGCTCACCCAGCCGTATAGCATAGAGTTCGAGACGCTTAGGCCACCGAGTTGCAAAACATTATCGGGGGCAACGTGAACACTAGGGCCTGATTCGGCGGCAAAGCGAGTCAGCAAGCTGGCAAACATTACTTTTTAGCTTTCACGTCGTCAGCAGTTTGTTTGAAATGCTGTGCCATATATTCGTTCAGGCTAGCAAGTGTCCGGCGAATGACCACGATCATGCCGATAATCGCCAGCAGCAAACCTATGAGCGTGAAGATTGGCGTAGCGTCGGGATGCAAACGTGCATCGAGCAAATGACCGCCGACGACCGGGATCAGCACCGTCAGTGCCAGCTGCCACGCCATGCTCATTGTCAAACCGACCATAATACCACTGGGGTTGGCCTGTTCGTCGGTCACGTGCTGGGGCTGGACTGACCGCTTTGGAGTAGCGAGTGTCTTCGTCATTCCGCCCAGTATAACATCTGTTGTCTCTGTTGTTCAATACTACAATGTAATCTAGATCACACCTGGCCGCATCCAGCACATAAACTGCTTTACTTTACATTGTATAGTAGTACAATAGAGCTCATGAGCAATACCCCCCAAATCACAGTTTACAGCGCCACTTGGTGCGCCTTTTGTCACGCCGTCAAAGACTACTTTGACAAACTCGGAGTCGCTTACATCGATGTAGATGTCGAGCAAGACCCAAAGGGCGGCCTCGACGCCGTCAACAAATCTGGCCAACGCGGTATCCCAGTCGTCGACATCGCCGGTGACATCATAGTCGGCTTCGACCGCCCCAAAATCGACGCCGCCCTCGCTGCCCACAACCTAAAATAAGCCTGAGCTAACTGTGAAGATTTACCTATGTACTATTGGTCGCAGTTTGTTATAATGCGCCCAGATAGGCCAAGGAGTAACATGTCAAGTTCAGCTACCCACAACCAATACCCAATACCTGCCCCTGAATCAGCACATTTGGCAGAACATCTTGTGAAGCGCAAGCTGACAGCTGAGGTTAGGCTTGCCAAGCTACAAACTGGATTTTTGCAAAACCCTAACTTTAATAAAAAAGAGAGTTTATTGCCAATCGTCTTCGTTGATGGCCTGAAGTCATACTTAGCGCATCCTGCAGTGGAGTTACCCGCTGACTGGCCACCAAGAAGTTGGTCAACAAAACACGGTTTACGGGACGTCGTTGAAACATTTCGGTTACCAAAGGATGATACCGTCGACACAATGCTTCAGAAAGACACGATATTTACAGCCATAGAGAACGACCTAATCGCAGCCAGCAAGCATATGCCTACAACTGACGTTGACATCACAACCTGGCGAAATTTAGTCAAGGTCTGCCATAGGCTGCGTAGCGATGAAGTTGAAGCTCAACCCGAGAGATTAGAGGAAACGTCACAGCTTCAAGATGTGCTCTGGCAAACCGTTATCGTAAAACTAGCTGACTGTCGGCCCGATGGCGTTTGAGGATTACCAAAATAAGCAATCGGTAGTTGTGGTTTACACCGGTGATAGCAAGGGCAAAACCAGCGCTAGTCTGGGCTTAATGACCAGGGCACTCGGCAATCGCTGGCGGGTTGCTTATATCCAGTTCATCAAGCACTGGGGCGTCGGCGAGCACGTCTTTATCCGTGACATCCAGCCGATTTACAAAGATGACCTGTATTTCTTCAAGGGTGGTCGTGGCTTCTACCAGGCTGGCGAGCTCAGCGAACAACACGTCACCGAGGCGCAGCACAAACAAGCCGCTCAGGAGACCTATGACGAAGCCCTGGCGGCGGCCACTAGTGGCAAATTCGAACTAGTTATCTGCGACGAACTCAGCAACGCTGTTCATGATGGATTATTGACCGCCGCCCAGCTGAAGCGCTTACTCACCAAGCGGTCACCAACAACCAGTCTGTGCATCACTGGCCGTAACTTTCCAGAGTCACTACTGCCTTTGGTTGATATCGCCACTGACATGCACAAGATCAAACATCACTTTGACGACAAGTTTCTTGCCAACAAGGGTATTGACTTCTAGCGCTTTTAGTTTATTATAAATACATGGTTATCCCCGAACGCTTGTCTGGTTATTCCTTTTCCCCAGTTAACGGTCGCCGTCAGCTCGACACTCCCGTAACGGATATGATCGAGGAACTTATGCAAGAGAGTTTTGAAGAGGCCGAAACCGCTTTACAGGTCGGAAATACTCCGGTTGGAGCCGTGCTGTTGGATATGGATAGTGGCCAGCGGTGGTCGGCTTACTCGACTGACAAAGTTGACCGCGTTCTCGACAAACACGCCGAACAAAAAGCTTACCGTGATGCATCCAGTGTCGTTCAGGATCAACTTGGACGTTGCGCGCTTGTTTCTACCTTCGAGCTATGTACTATGTGTACCACGACCTACGCACAGGGTGCTATTGGTACGATTATCGTCGCACTCCAGCGCAAAGATCTTATCCGGGAGGACGGATCGCCCATCCTTCGACCTCGAAAAATCAATATGCCAGAAATACTCGAAGACTCCGGAGGCACAACCAATGTCTACGTCGATTTTCGAGCCGACGAATCCCTAACTCTATGGCGAAAATGGGATCGTCGACGCCAATAACTCACGAGGCCGCTTACTAAAGAGGCGTTGTATCGTACAATAAGATCATGCAAGCAGTGCTTTATCTATTCGTTGGCTTTCCTGGGTCAGGTAAGACGACTGTTGCGCAGTTAATCGCAGCTCGAACTGGCGCAGTGCACTTGTGGGCTGATAGTGTTCGGCAACAGATGTTTGACCGACCAACGCATGATCGTGACGAGAGCCGACAGCTATATGATCGACTCAACGGTGAAGCCGATCAGCTGGTGGCCAGTGGTCGCAGCGTAATCTTCGACACCAACTTCAACTTTTACGATGATCGCCAGCGGATGCGCGATATCGCATCGAAGCACGGAGCGACTACCAAACTTATATGGGTAACTACCCCAGTTGAGCTTGCAAGGGAGAGGGCAGTTCGGCAGTCCGCAGACAAACCGACGCGTTTGTTCGGAAATATGCCAATCGCCGATTTTGAACGTCTGGTTGGCAACCTGCAGCCACCACGACCGGAGGAAGCTGCAATAGTGATTGATGGCAGCCAGATCGATGAAGACGTTGTTTGCCGCCTACTTAACATATAACTTAGCTTAACTATGCTTAACTATTGCTTAAATGTCGCAGCACAAAAGGTAAGCGACGGCTATAATAGATGGATGGCTAGCCGACGACGACGCAAACAATCACTGGGCTCACTGATCGTGAGTTTATTGCTGCTGATTATATATATTCAGCTACAGCCCGGCTCGCCAGTCGCAAAAACGGTCGTCCAGAATGATCCCGGCAGCTACGCCATCGATCATTTTGTCGATGGAGATACCATAGCAATATCTATGAACGGCCACGTCGAAACAGTTCGATTCGTCGGCGTTGATACGCCGGAAACCCACAAACCCAACACCCCTGTCCAGTGTTACGGACCGGCTGCATCGGCCTACACCAAAGCCATGATCGGTGATGGCAAAGTCCGACTCCAGGTTGACCCACAAAGCACTAATCGAGATCGCTACAATCGTTTGCTCCGCTATGTCTACTTGCCCGATGGTCGACTGTTGAACGAGCTACTCATCCAGACTGGCCACGGCTTTTACTATCCGTATTTTCCTTTTACCAAATCTGCTGAGTTTGCTGCTGACCAACAAACAGCCAAGCAGCAAAAT
This sequence comes from Saccharimonadales bacterium (SeqCode), assembly GCA_039926445.1. Lineage (GTDB taxonomy): Bacteria > Patescibacteriota > Saccharimonadia > Saccharimonadales > UBA4665 > JBDSWU01. The sequence continues at coordinate 1,746 of JBDSWU010000020.1, read as the reverse complement.
CTGGGACTTTGGGGCAATTGTAACCCCCAAGCCAAGAGCGGTGGTGGCTACGTGTCTAACCCTCAGTAGCTAGTCGACGTAGGTCGCTGGGTTGACGCGCAGTGGCAGAGCACCATTACGCAGGTTGTAAGTCTTGTATAACAGCTTAATGAGCCAATAGTTACACACCACCAGCGCTACGACCGGATACATCCTAAAATGGCTGCGGCGGCGGTGCTGGCTGTAGGTGCTCGGGCTTAACCAAACGTAGCGCCAGTATTCACCAAAACCAGTATTGAAGCGTCTCAGCGATACAGCAGCCTCCAGCCGCCGATTAAATGTAACTTTAGCCCCATTGTCATGAAGATGTATCGCCAAATCAAAATCTTCGTGCTGCCCACCACTGGCACAGACAGATGTCCGCACTCGTTGCCAGGCCTGACGACGAACTGCCATATTGGAGCCGAACAAAAAGACTTCACGGTGCATCCCATTGGCGATCCACTGCCGAAAGCTGAGATCGAGCCAGCCCAGGAAAGATTTCCAAGGCAAATCATGGTAAATTACGGCGCCACTGACGGCGTCGAGCGACTGGTCATCAAAAAGCTCAATTACTGTCGCGGTCCAGTCGGCAGATAACACGGTGTCGGCGTCGATACGGCCGATGATGTCACCGGTTGCGGCGTCAAAGCCACGACTACGAGCGTGAACTACGCCCTGGCGCAGCTCACTTACAATCGTCACGAAGTCAAAACGCTCGGCGATGTCTCTAGATCCATCAGTAGAATTGTTATCGACGACGATAACTTCATAGGGCAATACAGTCTGACAAGCCAAGGCCCGCAAACAAGCAGCCAGATGATCGGCCTCGTTGTATACTGGGATAACGACACTAACCCGTGTTGCTTTTGTCAAAATCATGCCTACTAATCATACCAAATTTACACTGAGACAAAGCCGTAAGCTGATACAAACGGTATTCGACTGGCTTTTACCTTACGGCTTACTGCCGAAGCGTCGTTGGCTGCGCAGAATTGTTCAATCCATCCTTATACTTGTATTGATTTTGGTTGCCGGTGCCTACGGCATAGCTCGCTGGTATATGCACAGCGTACCTAGCCAAACGGTCGGTGTCAGTTTCGTGCCTGACTACGCTAATTACCTCGGAGTTGACCCGCAGCAGACAATGGACGCGCTGATTGGTATTGGTGTACGAGATTTTCGACTAGTCAGCTACTGGAGCGGCGGTGAAAGAGTCCAGGGCCAATATGATTTTACCCAACTAGATTGGCAGTTCGCTAAAGCTGAAAAAGCTGGCGCTCACGTTACGCTCAGTCTGGGCTTGCGCCAACCGCGCTACCCAGAGTGCCATTCTCCGGCGTGGGTCGACACCCACCAGACAGCCGCCCAGTGGCAACCGGCACTTGAGCGATACATGACAGCCGTCATCAACCGCTACAAGGATAGTCCAGCACTGGCCAGCTACCAAGTCGAGAATGAATACTTCCTCCGTGGTTTCGGCCAATGCTTCAACTTTGACCGCCAACGACTAGTTGACGAATACCAATTGGTAAAACGGCTCGACCCCAGCCACCCGGCGATTGTTAACCGTAGCAACAACGGTCTCGGAATTGCCCTCGGCGCGCCGACACCAGACCGCTACGGCGTTTCCATCTATAAACGTGTCTGGGATGCAAACCTGAGTCACCGCTACCTAGAGTACCCATTCCCAGCCTGGTACTACGCTTTCCTGGCCGGCGTTCAAAA
>JBDSWU010000019.1:0-1541 GCA_039926445.1 Saccharimonadales bacterium (SeqCode) | reverse complement strand
TGCGCTATATCTGGTAAATATGCTAATTTGCCGACCGACAGCTATGCTATACTCGAGTATAGCATAGCTGTCGGTCGGCAAATTAGCATATTTACCAGATATAGCGCATACTATATGTACTATTGCTCACTAAATTTCGAAAGTGCAAACCTATGTCAAAAGATCGCGGTCGCAAAGAAGTTAAAAAACCAAAGACACCGAAAAGCGTCGTGTAGCATGGCTACCACGATTCGCAAGTTACCATTTGCAGAAACTGAAGCTGGTATTGCAGCCCGCGCCTTTCTAGAAGCCTTACTGGCTAACACTGCCCACACTACAGAGAGTGGTTACCACGTTAACGAAGAGCTTCACCCCAACAACTCCATCGGCTTCGTCGAAAAACACATGGAGTACTTGAGCACGCACTCCAGCGTCAACCCAGATTACTACTTGTCGAACCTCCGGCTGATGACCGGCAGTCGCAAGCGCTAATACATTATTACGGGGATAGTATGAAACTGCTTTACGAACAATCTGCTCCCTACTTTTCAGTACCTGATATTACCGGCGCGACCATCGATCTAGAATCGTATCGTGGCAAGAAAACATTGATCTGTTTCCTGCGTTACGCTGGCTGCCCTTTTTGCAATTTGTTACTCTCCAGCCTTGTTGAGCGCTATCCCAGATATCACGACAAAGGGCTAGAAATAATCGCGTTTGTTCAGTCTCCGCGTGAAAGCGTCACAGAGCGGTCTATGGAGCGACAAAACCCGAAGCCAGTCTTCCCTATTATTGCCGACCCTGAGCGTGAGATATACGAAAAATACGGCGTTGAGGTCTCGGCCACTAAAGCAATTAGCAGCCTTGTAAAAACTCCCCTCAGCTTCATGCGAGTTGCCAACAAGCACTTTCCACAAGGCAAAATTGACGGCTCGTTGCTACTGATGCCGGCCTTCTTTCTGGTCCAACCTGATCTAACAATCTACAAGTCTTACTACACTGCTGATTTCTCGACCGGCATTCCAGACATCGACATCCTAGACTTCCTTCTTTTCAAGTAGGCGCAGGAAAGCGTTGCGTCATCCTCATGTTTATGCTATGATGAAGTTAACGTTTTTTGAATCCGGGTGCTCGTCATTTAGTTAGGCAAATAGATAGCATGCGACTCGACTTCTATCGACGTTCATATATCATTTCTAACTATCATAGCCACTTTGCTATGCAGACAAGGATTCTATTTTTATGGGATACAACAACACCCGCACTAGCGGTACCGCTTACGGTCGCCGCAAAACCAGCTTTAGCTACCCACGCCAAAAAAGCCGTGGCCCAGCCAAGGAGTACATCAACCCAACGCGCTTTATTTCAAAAGCTAAAACCGTTGAGCCAGTTATTTATGAGCCAAAGCACACTTTCGCCGACTTCCAGGTCGACGAGCTAATTCATGCCAACCTCGACGCCAAAGGCTTTGTTTCACCAACGCCTATCCAGGACCAAACGATACCGGCAGGGCTTGAGGGTCGTGACATCGTTGGTATCGCCGATACTGGCACCGGTAAAAC
>JBDSWU010000018.1:0-6428 GCA_039926445.1 Saccharimonadales bacterium (SeqCode) | reverse complement strand
TAGCCTCAAAAACGACGCCAGCTTCGCTCAGCCCAGACTGAGGTCGGGCGTCGAGGCTGTTTTCGATCATGACGGCCGTTACTGGTCGCTGGTTGATGCTGGGATCTACTTGCAATCCGGACAGCGTACTTGCGACGGTCGTCGGTGGTGGCGGCGTTTTTACGACTGCTACGGCTTTGGGTTTAGCAACCGGAGTCGGTGGATCGCTGCGGGTTAGGGCTAGACCAGCGACCACTCCCCCACCCAGAATAATTATTGTGGCGATAGCTACCAGATATTCTTTGCGGCGTGGTGGCCACTGTAGAGCTAGCCGACTACGCCAGGATTTGGTAGTGGCGGTTGGTTCTTTGCCGGGAGTATTCGGCATAGTCGTCGTCGTGGCTAGATCATCAGCTGCAGCCACTTGCTCAGGGGTTCTGAACGGTTCGCCAGCCGACGTTTTGGGGTTATCTGTTGGTGTTACTGGCGCTGGTACAGCCGTGGAAGACGGCATAGTATCCGGGACGCGCTCGGCCGGCCCACTCGCCGACGGTACGTCGATTTTCATAGCTTTATTATAGCAACGCTTATGCTTCGTGTCTAATCAGTTAAGGTCGGTCAAAGCGTCGAGTTGAGCTTGTAATCTGCGCAGGCTGCGTTCGGGTCCGAGTACCGCCAAAGTATCGGCCAGCCCAGGGCTAGCCGCTGCCTGAGTTGTGGCAATCCGGATCAGGCTAAAAAGCACTGCCGGTTTCTGACCACTAATCTCTAACAGGTGGTTAAGACGAGCGCTTAAATCATCGACGCTAAAATCACTCTGGCTTAGGCTGGACTGAGCCGACAATAACAGGGTACGCAACTCATCCGTTGAAAGCTTCTTCAACTGCTTGTGGCCACTGATCAACTCCGGGTTCAGAGGCAGATCAACAAAGAAAAATCGGGTAAGCTCCGGTAGCTCGGCGCCGAATTTGAGCCTTTCCTGGACCAAACTTAGCACCTGGCGCTTATAGTCGTCGCTGGACTCGAGCGCTTCAACGGGCCAAAAATCTTGACAAAAGGTGTATATATCACCGGGGGCCAAGGATCTAAGGTAGCTGCCATTCATCCATTCAAGACGCCGTTCGTCGAAGCGGGCACCACTTCGCTGGACATGATCGAGTGCGAAGCTGTCGATCAGCTGCTGTCGACTGAATATTTCCTGTTCGGTAGCGTCATTCCAGCCGAGGCTGGCGATGAAGTTGATCAGGGCGTCAGGGTGAAAGCCGTCACGGAGATAGTCCAGGACATCTTTAGCCCCGTCACGCTTACTAAGCTTCTTGTTGCCGTCTGGCCCGAGTATGTGTGGAACAGTTGCCATCCGCGGTGGTGTTAGCTCCAAAGCTTCGTATAGATTGAGATAGTTGGGAACACTGGCCAGAAACTCTTGACCACGGATGATCAGATCGATGTGCATTTCGGCGTCATCGACGATGTGCGCGAAATTGTAGGTTGGGAAGCCGTCGGATTTGATTAGTACGAAATCATCAATCACCTCTGCGCCAGTAGACAGATCACCCATAACTTCGTCGTGCCACTTATATGGCTGTGGTTCAGAGCGAAAACGTAACGGTTGGCTGCCGTCCCAAACAGGTGGTTGCTCCGGCCGGTGGTGGCGATACAAAAAGGCTTGTTTGTCGGTCCGGGCTTGCTGCCGAAAAGCGTCAACTTCGGCAGATGAATAAGGGTCGGCATAGGCTCGCCCGGCGTCAATTAGCCGTTGAGCCCATATGCGGTAGTGATCAAGTCGTTGGCTTTGAACATACGGAGCATAAGCCCCGCCAATGTCGGGCCCTTCGTCGTAAACAAGACCTAGAGCCCGTAAGCTATCGATGAGATGCTGACGGGCGCCGGCGACTTCGCGCTTTTGGTCGGTGTCCTCGAACCGTAGGACAAATTGACCACCACTCTGGCGGGCGACCAACCATGCGAAAAGTGCTGTGCGGATCCCGCCAACATGTAAAAATCCGGTGGGACTAGGAGCGAAGCGGGTACGGATAGGTTGCATCATGCAGCCTAGTATACGAGATTGAGAGCTGTCTGAACAGACGGCTCACAGGGAGGCAGCCAGATCGGTAAGCTGGCGGTTACTAAGTGACCCGTCGGTCTTGACTTGGTATAGTACACCGCCATTAACCCAGGCAGCCGAACTGTTGCCATATAGGTAGACTGTGCGGCCGCCGACAGCGACAGTCTGGAAATTGCTATCGGCGGTTGCAACGAGGGTGTCACGAAGCGTGCTGCTGTTCCATGACGACGGCTTCTCGGAAATTGCAAAGGCCCTGTCATCGCTGTTGCTGTGGAAGTTAATAGCTACGGCTCCAGCGCTGTAGTTCAGGCGGCCAACACTAAAACCAGATGGTTTGTAACCCGGCATAGTGGCGCTAAATCCGGCACGACTAGCGGCGACTCTAAGCGCCAAATTGCTGCGGTTCTGGACCCCAATAAAGCCGGCCAGTAGTATGACTGCCAAAGATGAAGCAATAAGGCTCGTGCTACGTCTGGCCAGGAACTTGGCTCGGCGCGGATGTTTAGGCTGGTGAACGGCCGGTTGTTTGTGGCTAGTGGCGCGCTGCATGGCCTGCTCGAAGATATCAATCCCCTGGTCGGCCACTGGAACGCTAACTGCAGAAGCGGGTAGCGTGCTCGGTCGAGCCAGGAGGCTAGCTGAAGGTTGATGACTAACGAACCGGCTGATTTGTTTGCTCTGGACGATATTATGGGCGCGTTGCAAGCGATCCTGGACGACACGGTGGGCTGCCGATTTGGTAGCAACTGAAGCCTGTGGTGTGGCGACTAGTGAGTTTAGCGGCCCGTGCGCAGGATTTTGGCGTTTATGAGTTTTGCTGGGCGCTTTGACGACGTGGCGCATCAAAGTTTGCGATGGCTGGAGTGTGCGGCTTGCCGCTGACGTGGCTGCTGGGCGCTTGGAGCGCTTGGGCGGCCGTAAATCCATCACTTTGGCGTGTGACGGCGTGACGATTGACGGTGTGGGCTTAACTGCCGGTTGCACGACGGACCCCTTTAATGCTGCTTTGGGGCTGACGATGCCATCTATATTCTTGGCGGCTTTCATCGGACGAGTATTGGAAGCCGTTGGCTTTCCAGTCCTGGCGTCGTAATCCTGGCCGTTAAGATGAATCGTGCTGGTTGCTTTGCTCACGTTGTAGTCTGTAGTTTTGCTTACGCTTAATGCTAGTAGTATCTTAGACTGTCTTGGGGTTGGCCGCAAGTCTAGACCAGCTAAATCTAGAGTAACGAAGTCTGCGCCAAAACGCGACTAATTTAAGCAAAATTTAACAATAGACTATAATCAGAGCTGTTCATGGACTATCTCGACCCCGAAAAACAGCGTCGACACGGCTTTTTGCTGATCGTCGGCTATATCACTATCGCGATTGCTATTGTTATCGCCACTACCGTGCTGGTTTACCAGGCTTACGGCTTTGGTATCGATCGCAACGGCACGGTTATCCAAAACGGCATCGTGTTCTTTTCCAGTCATCAATCGCCGGCAACCATCTATATAGATGGGAAACAGGCACGCTCGCAGACCAATACTCGACTAAGCTTGGCGGCTAATGTGTACGACATCCGCCTTAGCCGACCCGGCTACCATGATTGGCGACGGACAATCGCCGTAGATGGCGGTGGTGTTAGTCACTTTGATTACCCGCTACTGATTCCCAAAGTTTTGAACCCGGTTGACGTCGCATCGTTTAGCGCACTTCCGAGCTTTAGCACTCAAAGCCCAGATAGGCGGTGGCTGTTGCTGCAATCACCCGACGATCCGTTGAGCTTGCTCGAGTACGACTTAAAGTCTCCGGCCCGACCAGCGGTCACCATCACATTGCCGGCAACTCTGCTAGTAGGCGCGACGACTCCTGCCCAGTGGCAGCTTGTAGAGTGGAGCGACGACAATCGTCATCTGCTACTGAAACACGTTACCGGTGCCCAGATCGACTACGTGCTTGTCGACCGCGAATCACCCGAAGCCTCTGTTAACTTGAATCAGCTGTTGGCGATCACGCCGACCGACATAAGATTAATCGATAAAAAATACGATCAGTACTACGTGTCGCAAGCTGACGGCGGTCTGCAGTCCGCTAGCCTACGTAGTCCGCAGCTGACGCCGCAGCTAAGTGGTGTTCTGGCCTACAAATCCTATGGTTCAGATCAGCTGCTTTATGTAACTGCATCCGATGCACCGGAAGGTAAAATATCAGTAAAACTACGTGTCGGCAGCAAGACAACGCAGCTGCGGAACTTCCCTATTAGTGATAAATATTTGTTAGATCTTGCGGATTTTGACGGAACGCCATATGTGGTTATTAGCTCAGTCGTCGAAAACAAGGTATACATATACCGTGACCCGCTAGCCCAACTAGCCAGTCGCAAGTTGCCAGTTATAGTGCCACAGCAAGTACTGCGCGTGACATCTCCAGACTACCTGAGCTTCTCGCAGACCGCTCAGTACGTTATGGCTGAGCACGATAACCAGATTGCCGTCTATGATCTGCGTAACAAGAGTGGCTATAACTACACACAGACGGCGGTGCTTGATTCGCACCAGACACATGTGCGATGGATGGACGGTGATCGCTTAATCTATACGAGCGGCGGACGGGTTCATATCCTGGACTATGATCAGCTCAACCAGCGTACGTTAGTCCCCCAGACGCCTGCCAGCACCCCGGTGTTTGCCCCGGATTTTAAGACTATATTTACACTTGTGCCAACGGCACAAGGTGCGGTTCTGCAGTCTACTTCACTGCTCAGTCCGGGTGATCAATAACAGGGCTGTATCGCTAGTCGGTACGCCGGTACCAGCGAAGCCATAGCCGAACTAGGCCGATGGTTATGACTACTGCCGCGACCAGACCAGCCTTGCCGATTCCATCGGCGAGGATTCGGCTGAACAATGTTGGGCCGTTACCAGGAAGGCTAACGGAAGTGCTTGCAGCTGACGCAGTCGTTGTTACGGCTGTGGTGTCATTAGTCTCGACCGCTGGGCTGATCTGCTGACCGACTACCACCAAACGCTTCAAACTGGTACCCGGTGGATCGCAAGTAATCAGCGTAGCCGTGGCCGTTTGCCCGGGAACTGGTCCAAGTACGCCGACTTCGCTTGGATCGACGACGGTCTTGCTGATGACTTTGTATACGTAAACCTTGGAGTTGTACGTCAGGTAGAATGTGTCGCCTGGCACTATCGTATGCAACAGTACGAAAGCAAATTTGTATTTTCCGGGGTTTAGTATGTTGTTGCTGCTGTGCCCAAATAGCGCAACATTGCCGTTCTGACCAGGCGCCGCCGTTGTCGGATAGTGGACAACGCCGTCCTCGAGGTTGTTTTGGATGTCGGCCTCTACTGTTGAGGTGGCGTCATAGATGACTGGGATCTCGACGTTAATTTTGGGGATAATTACTTCTGGCGTTTTCGACGGCGCAACGCTAGTGCTAGTGATAATCAGTGGAGTCGAGGCGGCTTTGCGGCTGGGCTGAATTAAGGGTGCTATGACGACTTGGTTGAATAGCCCAAACAGGACGATTAGGATTGCTAGCGAACCCATGCCTAGGCCAAATAATAGTGACTGGAGATGGTGCTTGGCTGTTAGTTTGCCGCCGCCAGAAACCGTGTCGCGGATTGTAGCCTTGATGGCGCTGGGGCTTCGCAAATCCCTGCTACTGCGTGGTTTGCGAACTTTTTGGCGTGGTTTTTTTGCGACGTCGTGTTTGTGCTCGGCTTCTGCGTGGGCCGCCGCCACCACCGATTGTTGCGGTTGGGTAACTGCCGATTGACTTGCATAGAACTCTTGCCATACGACGTGCTTTTCAGCTTCGGGCAGTGCCAAATAGTAGTTGTGCCATTCTGTTTGGACGGTGGCCAGATCCTTGCCGGAGTGGCTGAGGTCGAACATGAACTGCTGGTGCTTACTTCTGTGTCTGGCGGCTTCTGCCTCCTGTTCCTCGATGCCGGCATTAGGCTCGGCATCGTACAGCCGAGCGACCTTATCACGGATTACTTGGGCGGCTACGTCGCTCTGGTTGTCGCTGCTTGCGAGGGGGTTATCGGTTGCCATACTCGTCTAAGTATAGTACAGTACACCCCTGATAGCCTACTGGAACATAAGCGGTATGCTAAAGCACATCCTGGGCGAGTGGTGAAATTGGTATACACGCTAGACTCAAAATCTTGTGAGCGCAAGCTCGTGGGGGTTCAAGTCCCCCCTCGCCCACCAACTTAAAAGGATCCCAAACGGGATCCTTTTAAGTTGGTGGCCATCAGTAGGACTTGAACGGGAGCGCCAGTGGCGCTCCCCGCACTAGACCAACCCACCGGAATACGAGCGCCCTAGACGCACAAAGCCTCATGAACAGCAGTTGTGAAAGCCTCAAAAGGCTTCGAGGGG
>JBDSWU010000017.1:0-8314 GCA_039926445.1 Saccharimonadales bacterium (SeqCode) | reverse complement strand
TCAATAAGTCGATACTACCGTCTTTGAAGCTTAGGTCATCGGCCTGCATCAGTCGTCGATCGACCTCTGGGTGATCCTTTAGGAAGTCTTTGGCAATGTCGAGCTGCTGCTGACTCGGCTCAGCCAAAGTAACCTTGTCTGAGAACTGCTCTAGGAGTAAGCATAGCCGTCCGTAGCCACCTCCTATATCTACGGCATTTTTAAAGCGGCGCCCGCGAAGCAGGCGACGGATTGCCACTTCTTCTGAAGCATGCTCGTACTGACGCTCGTCCCAATAATGCAGGTAGTTATACGATGGATCGTTGTACTTATCCTGATTGGCTTTTTTAGTTGATTTGGTTGATACGGCTTTGGTGTTTGGAGCCTTGTTCGTCGTGTTTGCCATGGTACGTTTATTACTCCTGGTTATTGTGCTCTCTCTATGAGCGCTGAATCCTTGTATGCTTTTCCGCGACGCAGTAGTAGCCGCCCGTTTTGGAAATCATCTGCAGTAAATATATCACGACTGGATTTTTGATCATTGATACTTATAGCATTGGCAGCCAGCATCCGGCGTGCGTCTGATGCTGATTGGCACAGACCAGCATCGACTAGCGCCGTTATGATCGATGACCCGACATCGACGGTTACGCTCGGTAAGTTGCGCCGGACCTCGACTAATTGATCATCTGTGGCTTCAACTAACGATCGTCGTCCCGTCAGATATGCAGTTACAGTCTCAGCAAATGATAGCGCCTCATTGCCGTGCACCAGTTGTGTGACGGCGGCCGCTAGACGGGTCTGAGCGCTGCGTGCTTGGCGATTTACCTCGTGTGACTGCATTACTTCGCTAATATCCTCGGGGCTTAGGAGAGTAAATATTTTGAGATAATCAGCGACACCCTCGTCATCCAGATTGATGCAAAACTGATAAAGCTGGGTTGGCGATGTCTTGCTAGCGTCGAGCCAGATGGCTCCCGACTCAGATTTGCCAAATTTGACACCAGTTGATTTATTGATCACTAGCGGCGTCGACCAAACGTGAGCCTCGTCACCAGTAACGCGCCTGATCAGATCGACTCCTGCAATCGAATTACCCCACTGGTCAGCTCCGCAAACCTGCAGTGTTGCTGCTCGTTCACGGTGCAAGTGCAGGTAATCATAGCCCTGAATCAGCGAGTAGCTGAACTCAGCGTAGCTAATGCCGCTGCCATTTTCTCCAAGGCGACTTTGGACAAACTCTCGACCCAACATCTGACTGATGGGCACATGTTTGCCAACGTCCCTCAGGAAGTCAATGTAGTTAAGCCCGCTGAACCAGTCGTAGTTATCGACCACTTCAAAGTCCAGGCCATCAAATATACGCTGGTACTGAGCGACGATGCCAGCTTTGTTGCTAGCTATAGTTTCGAGAGATTTGAGGTCACGTTCTTGTGTTTTGCCGTCAGGGTCTCCTATAAGCCCGGTCGCACCACCGACCAGCAATATGGCTTTGTGGCCATAACTCATGAAGTGATGGACCATCATCGCGGCGGCCAGGTTGCCAATAGTCATCGAATCGGCACTTGGGTCGACACCCCAATAGAAGGTAATCGGGTCACCGTCCACCGCCGTTACATCTTTATAGGTTGTCTGGTTGACGAAACCACGCCAGGTGAGTTCTTGGGACAAAGTCATTGTATGTTTATATCCTTATATATGTACCTATTATAGCTCATCGGTGGAGAGATGCCCAAACCGAGAATCTGCTGAGGCGAGACTGCTCATAGACTCAAAACTTATGCTTTATTTAGTGCGGCATTTGCTATAATGAGCCCATCACAGTCATGAGAGACATTAGATAATATGAATACATCCAAGGGTAAACCGAACAAATCTATAACTGGTCGCGTGTCGTCGCGGGCTCGAAAAACCAAAAACACTGTCACTACCAAAAGCGGAAACTCCCTGAAGATAAACCGCAGTATCAACGACCGTCGCAAGGCATCACAGGCCGCCCGCTCCGCCCAGAAGGCCGAATATCTCAGCACCTTGCCTAAAAACCGCCTAAAGCGAACGCTGGTCCGATTGCACCCCAAACGCGTTGCTGCTTTCTGGTTCAGTCGCGATGGTGGCATTGTGGCGCTCAAAATGGTTGGAATCGCCTTTGTGTTTGGCTTCATACTGATAATCGGCCTGTTTGCCTACTTTCGCAAGGATCTGCCGCAAGTCAAGGATATCGCCGGTACATCATTTGGTGGCAGCGTCAGCTACTATGATCGTACTGGTCAAACTCTATTATTCCAGGACTACGATAACTACAAACGAACTCCTGTAGAATCCGCACAAATCTCCAAATATCTGAAACAAGCTACCGTCGCAATCGAAGATAAAGACTTCTACAACGAGGGCGCTTTCAATGTCAGGGGCATCCTCCGGGCTGCCGCACATGACGCTGCCGGCGGCCAAACTCAGGGGGGGTCTACAATCACCCAACAGCTAGTCAAGCTCAACGAAGGCTGGACTAACGATCGAACAGTCTCGCGTAAGGTTAAAGAACTTATTTTGGCTGTCGAGCTCGAACGCGAATATAGCAAGGACGATATCTTGACTGGTTACCTTAACCTCGCCCCTTACGGTGGCGTTGACTATGGTGCCGAGACAGCTGCACAAGACTACTTTGGTGTCAGTGCTAAGGACTTAACGCTAGAACAAGCTGCACTGTTAGCATCAATACCTAAAGCACCTACCGCTTATTCTCCTTATAGCAGTCCCAAATTTAATCCCGGAGCAACTAACGATTATTTCGACTCAGAAGCTCTAATTGCTCGCCAACAATACGCACTAGACAAAATGGTCGAACAAAAATACATAACCCGAGCTCAGGCCGACGCCGCCAAGAAAGTCGACGTGCTGGCCACCGTCAGGCCACTGACATCACGCTACAACAACATTAAGGCACCTTACTTTGTTCTGGCAGCCAAGGAACAGTTACAGCAGCAGATTGGTACGTCGATCATCAAACGAGGCGGGTACAAGGTCGTCACGACGCTTAATCTTGACCTACAGAGCAAGGCCGAGCAGTTAGTCGCCGATAACCTCAAGGCTGTCGTCGCTCACCGTGGAGACCAGGAGGCCATGGTCGGAGAGGACGTTCAAACCGGCCAAATAGTCATGCTGGTAGGCGGTGTCGATTTTACACAACCAGAGTATGGACAGAATAACTATGCTGCCGGCATCAAAATCCCGCCCGGTTCGAGCTTTAAGCCCTACGACTATACAGCCCTGATCGATAACAATAACAATGTCGGAGCTGGGTCAGTTCTCTATGATGCTAAGACTCCGGGGCTTCCCGGCTACGAAGGATCGTGTGGGCTGCCACCGTCTCAGCTAAATTCTTGTCCGCCCGGCACAACTGCATTTGCATACGACTACGACCTGCTTTTCCCTGGGCCAATAACATTGCGTTACGCTCTTGGTGGCTCACGAAACGTCCCGGCTATCAAAGCCATGCTGTCGGCTCTGCCTAACGACACAAGCAAGGGCCACGTTAAGTCTGTCAACAAGGTCATCAGTACCGCCACAGCTATGATGGACAACACCTACGATATCGCCCATAAGCAGAGCAGCTATAATTGTTATAGCGACGAGAAGCAAACTGTTACCACTCAATGTTACGGAGCCTCAGCCATCGGCGATGGCGCCTACCTGACACTTGATGACCACGTCAATGGACTGTCAACTCTAGCCCGCATGGGACAAGCTATCCCACGCACTTTCATTCTTAGTGTTACTGACGCAGCGAATCACAAAGTCATCGAATACAAGCAGCCGAAAGCCAAGCAGGTCATTAAAGCCGACACTGCCTACATCGTAACCAACATGGCCAGCGATCCAAACGCTAGTTACCTTCCCGGCAGCTGTACCGCCACTACCTGTACTCCACTGTCTCGCGGCGGATACAAGTTCCACCGTTACAATGGCTGGGATTTTGCGGTCAAGACCGGAACTACTAACTACGCCTTCGACGGTCTGATGACCAGCTGGTCAACCAAGTATGCGGTTGTCAGCTGGGTCGGTAACCACACCCGCAACGTCGCTCTAACCGGACCGGCTGAGGTTCTGACAGCCCCATTAACGCGCGGTTGGATGGAGTACGCTCACACCGATCAAAAGCCAGTCAACTGGACAGCTCCCAGCACTATCAAAACTGCTCCGGCTTTCGTTGTCAGAAGCAAAATCTCTCGTAACGGCGAGGTTGTCCCTAGCCCGTCAACCGATATCTATCCTGGAAACTATGTCGGAAACACTCAAACCAAGAGCACTTCACAGACACTAGATAAAGTTTCCGGCAAACTCGCTACCAGCTGTACGCCAGCCTCCGCCAAAGAGGTTCAGACCAACAGCAATGTTGCCTTCTGGAATGCCGACATATTTAGCGGTGGTCGCAACTCTATTACCAGTAATAGCGCTTCAGCTTCAACTGTCAGCACACCTACGGACGATGTCCACAACTGTAACGATTCACCACCAGTCATTAGTCTGACTGCGCCCAACGATTGCAACACGAGCTGTACGATCACTGCAACAATAACTCAGGGCACTCACCCGCTGAGTGATGCTCAGTACCCTCAATTCCCCGGCACGGTGACCTTCACGCTTGGCGGCAACCAGCTTTACAGCACGACTGTCAGCACTTCACCAAGCACCGTAAGCTTCCCGTACACACCGACTGCCAGTGGAAGTGGTTCGATTACGGCTACCGTGACTGACAGTGTACTTTATTCGGCAACCGCTTCGGCAAACATAACCTTTGAGCCTGCTCCGACCATCGCACCACTTGCGAATCTTACAACCACGCTCAACGGTACATTGATTACGGTTAGCTGGACAGGTGGCAGCGGTCCGTACACAGTGAGCAAAGAAAACGGCGACCTGCTCTGTAGCAAAGATAGTGGAACGAGCTGTACCTATACTGTGGTTAACGGGCCAAAGAATACCAAAATCGTACTGCGTGATAACTCTGGCCAGAGCTTATCCGGCAAAGTCGATTACTAGTCTTTTTCTAAAAATTGGTTGAGGGCAGTACGTATGTCGCTGACACCAGCCAATCCATCCAGTTTCTTGCCCTGTTTTTGCTGGGGACCTATTGCGCCGTCGAAGCCTAGCTTGGTTGCCTCAGACAACCGCTTGTCGATGTGCGGCACATGACGCACTTCACCAGATAGCCCTACCTCACCAAACACTACAGAATTCTGCTTTAGCTGCAGACCTTTGGCAGCCGAACCGATGGCCAAACAGATGGCTAGATCTGCTGCTGGTTCGCGAATCTGCATGCCGCCGACAATGTTGATATATATGTCGTACTCTGCCAAATTAAGCTTAGTGCGGCGCTGAAGCATAGCTACGAGTAAGTTTAAGCGGTTCAAATCGAAACCACTAGCCGCCCGCTTGGGGTATCCGTAGCTGGTTTTGTTGACAAGCGCCTGAACTTCCACCAGGAGTGGCCTCGTGCCTTCCATAGTCGCCAGAACGACGGAGCCATCACTAATCTGACGTTCGGCCAGCAATGCGGCTGATGGGTTTTCCACCGGCAGAAGTCCGTTGTCGTGCATCTCGAATATGCCAGTTTCATTGGTCGATCCAAAACGGTTTTTGACTGCCCGCAATAGCTTAAAGCCGCCGTATCGGTCACCTTCTAGTTGCAGGACGACATCAACAACATGCTCGAGAACTTTGGGGCCTGCTATTGAGCCTTCCTTGGTGACGTGCCCGACAAGCACCACGGCCGTGTCAGACTGCTTGGCGGCCGCCGTCAGTAATTGTGTGCTGTTGGTGATTTGCGAAACGTTACCGGCGGCAGAAGCAATCGCTCCGCAACTAATTGTCTGTATTGAATCGACGATTACCAAGCGGTAGTCGCCACTGCCGATAGTCGCCGCAATGTCATCGGCAGATGTGGTAGTCGCCAGCTGCAGACTGTCGCGAAGTGCGCCCAAGCGCTCGGCTCGCAGCCCAACCTGGTGCGATGACTCCTCGGCGCTCACATAGAGAACTGGCACATGTTCAGCGGCGGCATAGGCCAACTGGAGCAGCAAAGTACTCTTTCCAATTCCCGGTTGTCCGGCGATCAGGTTAACACTACCGGCAACAATGCCACCACCAAAAACTGCATCAACCTCCGACATGCCAGTAGTCAATCGAGGATGATCGTGGGCCACCGATTGAGAAACTGACTGTGACGACAGCCGCCTTCCGGCTGTAACCGTTCCAGCGACGCTGGCTGGGGTTAACTGCTCTTCCAAGGTATTCCACTCACCGCATTTATCGCAACGACCAGCATAACTACTGTGCATCGCACCGCAACTGCTACATACGTATCGCACTGCCGATCGTTTGGCCATAATTCCCCTTGTTTACCTTAGTGTACTACGGAGTCCAGCGGTCAGCCACCGTTTGCGCCCAATTTAAGGTTTATTTAAGGAGGCGCTTAATTCTTGACTGGCTGGACGGTCCGGGTGTCCAACGCTTTGTCGAGCGCCGACAGCTGACTTGCGATTTGATTGCGCGACACCACCAGCTGATTGTACTGCTCAATTTTGGCTTTCAACTGGTTAATTGCTGCGTTGTAGGCTTCGATACTCCTATTAAAGCCAGGTACGGCGGCATTGTAGTTGGCAGTATCGTTGGCTTGAGCGTAGCCGTTGAGACGCGCTCGGTCAGCGCTGATTTGCTTAATTCGCACATCGAGGTCAGCCTGCTGGGCATCGATCTCGGCCTTCAAGTTAGAAAGCCTCTGGTCAGCATCGTTTAGAGCCGCCTGTCGCTGTGTAAATTGCGCCTGGTATTTCTCACCAAATGCCAATATTTTGGACCTGTCAGTGAAGTATCGCTGGTAGTACTGCTCTAGCGGCGCCGGCAAATCTTTGACCTCTGTTCCAAATATCGAGTGCATTTCGTTGAGTAAAGCAGTTGGCTCGGTCTTTTGATAGATCTTGATCTCGTCCTTGACGCGCTGATCGGTCAGGCCGTTTTTGTAGTAGTCCATAAGCTGCGCATCGATGGTTTGTCGGTCAGATTTACTGAGACGATCATAAATGGCGTGCAGCGTCTCGTGGGCGGCAGTTACCTGCTGAACGCCGGCCAGCTCCGGGTCCTGAACATTGTAGACATATATACCTAGCTGGACAGATCGGTAACAGCCGAGCACGATGGTGTCTTCATTCTCCGGACAATCCTTGCGGAATGAGGTCACGTCAGTCGGCAGCTCAGGCTTATTCAGGTAGAACATATGGCGCGAGTAATCATTTAGGCTGATCTCATCGGCCAGCTGGACTATGGCTGTCGATGGTTGATAGTCCCGTAGCTTTATCCAGTCAATCACCCGATACTGATTTAGGTATAGCACAGCGGCAGCGCCAATAAGCATCAGGAGCGTTATTAAGGACGTCGGGCTAGTCTTGCCCTGGTAGTTGAGACGAGCCTTATTCAGTGGTCGTAGCATAGGTGAGATTCTTGTTTTTGGTTGCTACCGCAATAATATCACCTTTGGCGTACTTTTCCTCGAGCATGTCGTAGGCAACGTGGTCCTCGATAGTGTCCTGAATCAATCGACGTAGCGGACGGACGCCATTTTTGGCATCATAGCCGTGCTCTAGCAGATATTGCTTGGCGCCGGGAGTAAGCTGGACGCTCAAACCACGCTTTTGCAACCGGGCTTTTAGCTCGTCGACCTGCAGATCTATAATTTTGAAGATATCGCTGCGCGTCAGGGCACGGAAGACAATAACCTTGTCGATGCGGTTCAAAAACTCGGGGCGCATCAGCTTTTTAAGCTCATCGCGAACACGGCCCTCATTGGTTGCGTGCAATGCATCTAGATCTTTAAGATCGGCCGAGTTGCTAGCATGAAAACCAAAGTTAGCCTCCTTTTGGAGTTTATCGGCGCCAATGTTACTTGTCATTATGACAATCGTGTTGGTGAAGTCGATGCGACGACCTTTGGCGTCAGTCAGGTAGCCGTCCTCGAGCATCTGTAGCATCATGTTGAAGACATCTGGGTGGGCTTTTTCGATTTCGTCAAAAAGCACCAAACTGTAGGGCTGACGACGAATTTTATCAGTCAGTTGTCCACCATCATCGTAGCCGACGTAACCAGCAGGCGCACCGACTAGTCGTGAAACATTGTGGTGTTCGCCGAACTCTGACATATCAATCTTGACCAAGTTGTTTTCGGAGCCAAAAAACTCGCGGGCCAGCACCCTAGCCAACTCGGTCTTACCCACGCCGGTTGGACCGAGGAATATAAAGGATCCTATCGGCCGCTTTTCGCTGCAGATGCCGCTACGATTTCGGC
>JBDSWU010000016.1:0-4007 GCA_039926445.1 Saccharimonadales bacterium (SeqCode) | reverse complement strand
ATATACGACTTTTTATTTGAATCATCTATCGGTGTACTGTCATCGACTGACCCTAATGGAGACCCTCACGGGGCAGTTATATATTTCACGATTACTAAAGACTTCGAGGTAGCAATCCTAACCAAATCGGGTACTAGAAAATACGACAACCTCATGCGCAATAGCCACGTCATGCTAACAGTCTTCGATTCTAAAACCCAAAGCACAGCCCAGCTAACTGGCATTGCTCACGAAGTTAAGAACGGCTTCGACATGAATGCAATCGCGGCCAGGATACAGGGAACAAGTCTGAAAACAAGTGAAACAGGTCTGGCGCCGCTGAGCAAGCTAGAAGCCGGATCGTTCGTGGCTTTCCGGATCGAACCAGTGCAAGTACGGATGGCAGTCTATGCCAGCTCTGGTGCCGGTAACCATGCACAATTATTTGAAACTGTCGAAACGTTTGACCGTAACAAGTTTACTGGCTGAAATGTCATTTCTGAAATGGACTATGGCAATCTGGCCTAAAACTTTTGTGATGATACGTCACAGGCGTACCCAGGTGTCGGCGCGGCGATCTCTTAAAAGTGAGTGTTGAACTTGCGACACAACCAGAAATCCATACAAACGTTCTAAAGGAATATGACGCTTTCGTAGATAAATATGGTCAGACTCTAAAAAATCTAGCCGATCGATGATCGTTCAATATTTGAACCTAGAAGAAATACTACTCTTACACTTTCAAATTATTGAAGATTTCGGAGGCTCTCACGGTGTTAGGGACCAAGATCGCTTAAAATCTGTTGTTGAAGAGTACAGCTATAACCGTCTGTAGCATCTTTCTTACCAGAAATGGAATAAATATCATCGCAACTCCCAAAGATCTTGAGGATTTTGCGGTTAAAGTAGCAACGGATAATCTGCAAATTGCTTTTATCGCTGAGTGGCTTGTCGCTCACAGTGATTAAGCTGTTTGATTTGGGTGAGGGATGCGGCCTTTCTAGGCAGTGTGAGGTTCAAGTTTAGTGAGCCTTTGTTCGTGGTCATCCACCGCATCATTGAGTGGTGTAATTGCATCACCAACGCCCGCGAAGCCTTTACCCATTTCCTTTTGCATATTTAAAAAACCTGTGTCTATTTTATCTCCAAGCTCTTTTTTAAGATTTTGCTCAGTCTGTGAGGCGCTAATCCGGATTAGCTGTTTTAAATCGTCGAATTGCGTATCGGTCATACCACCAGCATAGCACCGCAATCATTATCGCGTCCAACGATATAACCAAAGTTTAAGGAATATTTAAGAATCCATTTACTTCGAAGCATGATGACTTCTGAAGAAGTCTTTTAAGCATACGGATTGTGGCTGGGGATGAGGGATGCGGCCTTTGGCCTTCGCCGCAAAGCCATGCTCGGAGCCAGCTCCTGTGCTTGGCTTGGCTCTACCGCACCCCAATTCTTTTGGAATGGGGTTCTAGTAGCCCCCAACTCAAGCCAATAAAAAAGACCCACTGGCGTGAGTCATTTTTACTGGCTGGGGATGAGGGATTCGAACCCCCGATGCAGGTACCAGAAACCTGAGCCTTACCACTTGGCCAATCCCCAATATGTGCGCGTCGCCCGCGCCGACTCCGACAATTGTACTAGATATGGGGTCGTAAATCTAGAGCGGGTTGGGTCAGGGCTTGTGGGCTGGGACTGGGGCGACGAGATTGCCGAGTGAGAGGAGGTGCTTGTGCTTGTAGAGGGTGAAGGCCTTTTTGTTGCTGCCGTTGCGGCGGATAAAGCTATTGATGTGTTCGTGGCCGATGAACTGCGGTAGCATGACGTAGGCGGCGCCGGCCTCGTAAAGCTCGCTGGCGGCGTCGAGTGTGACGGCGTGGCAGACAAAAACAGCTTCTGGGTTACGCTCGGTGATGTAGCTGGCCAGCATAGTGTTGACGCGGCTGCTACCGATGGTGCTGACTATTAGCTCAGATTTGTGGATGCCCAATTCCTCTAGCAGTTCAGTGTCGGTGACGTCGCCGTAGAGGTGGGTTATGTGCTGGTGCTCGAGCGATTCGATGACGTCGGGGTCGAAGTCGATGACGATGTAACGCTTCTTCATCTCGCGGAAGGTCTGGACGAAGCCGTAACCCCCCTGGCGGTAGCCCATCAGGATTAGGGGGTAGTGCCCGAGGGCGGAGACTTCGCGCTTGGTATCGGCTCGCTCAAAGATTGCTAGTTGTTTGCGGAAGCGGCGGTACAGCCTGTCGTCGTACTTCATGAGGTATGTCGATAAGGCGATCGTAAAGATGGCTGTTAGGGTGACGACCGTCGTCAGATCACGGTTGATGTAGTGGGTTGACTGGGCAAGGACAACCAAGATGATCGAGAATTCGCTGATTTGTGATAGGTGTAGACCTGTTTTGAAGCTGGTTTGTTTGGTGTAGCCGAGGGTGCCCATTGAGATCATGACGATCAGCGGTTTGGCGATAACGGCCAGCGCCGAAAAGGCTAGGGCAGCAAATAAAGCGGGCTTAATCGTAGCTAGGCTGAGTTGTTCACCAAGCTGGATAAAAAATAACACGATAAAGAAGTCACGCAGCAACTTCAGGCGACTGCTGATCGCCTGAGCGTATGGTAAGTGGGCTAATGCCACTCCAGCGAATAGGGCACCGATCTCGATCGAGAAGCCAGCCATGGCGAACAGGCTGGAGATGCCAAAAACCCAGGCCAGTGAGAAAACGTAAAGTAACTCTTGACTACTTGCGAATAGTCGGCTGAGTCGCGGCATGACGACGCCGCCGATTAGCGACAGTCCAGCACCGAGCGCGACGCCCTTGGCCAGCAAGTTGATGATGTTGGCATGTCCCGTGCCGCCAGAACCAGAAGTAGAGATGTATAAGAGCGCTAGAGTGGCGAACAGATCCTCGGCCAGCAGTATACCGATCGCGACCTGGGCATAAAGCCTGTTTTGTTCTTTTTTGTCGCTCAGTGACTTGATGACAATGATAGTGCTGCTGAATAGTAATGCCAGGGCCATGATGATAGACTCATTGGTACTATAGCCAAACAGCTGGGATACGGCGTAAGCAGCCCCGCCAATCACCACTAGTCGGGCCGTGAAAGCTAGAAGTACCGGCTTGCCCGTATCGCGGATGATGGCGACGTTCAACCCCAAGCCGATGATGAAAAGAAGCAGAGCGATGCCGATCTCGCTAAAGGAGTTGAAGGCTTCGCGGTTGTGTATTGCGTCGAGAAAGGTCGGCCCGACCAAAAAGCCGGTGATGATGTAACCGATGATCATCGGCTGTCGGAAAAGGCGAATTATCAGCGACACGACGGCCGCAATCGTCATGACGATGCTTAGTTGAATAAAGACGGACTGTTCCATGTTTGTATACCTGGGTAACAGTATAACAAACATCGCCTGACGATGCTTATGGCTAGGCGGCCGTGTGCTGTCGTGTTATAGTAGGACACATTAACAACTTAAATATACAGAGACCGCGAGAGATCTAGCTCCGTGACCGGTCAGCAACCTGCGATTAACGCAAGGTGCTCCATCTAGTCCCGAAATTCGGGGAAGATATTGCAGCATGACTCTATATCCTTTCCTCGGGCAACACGGGGGAAGGATATTTTATGTCAAAACCACTTGTAACCTATTTTACCAGCGAATCAGTCTGTGCCGGTCACCCCGACAAGATCTGTGATGCCATAAGTGACGCAATAGTTGACGCCGCACTTGCCCAGGATCCTAACGCACGCACCGGCATAGAAACCGTCGCAGGGGCCAACAAAATCGCACTTTTTGGAGAAATCAAAACCACGGCTGACCTGAATTACGAGAAGATCGTTCGAGCAAAGGTCGAGCAGCTAGGCTACACAGTACCAGCCTGGGGCTTCAGCCAGGAATCTGAATTTAGTAACGATGTCCATCAACAATCACCAGAAATCGCTATCGGTGTTGACGCCGATGGAGCTGGCGACCAGGGCATGATGTTTGGCTTTGCATGTGACGAAACACAAGAGCTGATGCCGCTACCAAT
>JBDSWU010000015.1:0-2764 GCA_039926445.1 Saccharimonadales bacterium (SeqCode) | reverse complement strand
GGGAACGAGAGAGTTAGTTTGGTTTACTGGCATCGTTCTTGCGCGCTACCAATATTTGTAGGGTAAGTGTCAGCCAGCATATGGCTGTTATTGCGGTAGCGGTTGCAGAAAACCATAGTGAAAGGCTTGCATAAACGCCGACGAACACCATAAGTACGGTGGCCGTTACAATACTTGTGGAAAAGGCAGGCTTATCTTTGCCGAGGATGGTCGGGATGAGGGCTATCACAAATATTAGTGACCCGGCTGAAAGTATCGTGTCCTGAATATGATGCACTGATCCATCATAGCAGTATCGTGTTTGAATGTTGCGAAGTCTGAGTGGCCGCATCTGTTAGACTAGGGAAATGATTTACGTACTAAATGGTGGACGGAATGAGCGCGGTGTTATGTCTAATCCGGCGATGCTGGCTTTGTACCGCGAGCTTGGGATCGAGCGGATGCTGGTTGTGCCATTGGCAATTGTTGAGGAAAGTTGGCAGGATTTTTGGCAGCAGAATACGGCGTTTTTCCGGGGGGCAGACTTCTCCGTGCAGACGGTTACGACGCATGATAGTGCCGAGACTACAGCACAGAAAATTGCTTGGGCTGATAGTGTGTATTTCCCGGGCGGCTCGCAGGAAACACTACTGTCGCGAATTGGTGAGCTAGACATAGCTGTGGCCATCGAGCGGGCTGGCGATCAGATAAAGCTGCTCGGCGGCGGTAGTGCCGGGGCGATGATATTTGGCTCGCAGTGTATTCTGGGGCACGTGGAGGTTAAAAGGTTGGTGCCAGGCATGGGTTGGCTGGCCGGCAGCTTAGTCGACTCGCATTTTGCCAACCGACAGCGGCAGCCACGGCTGAGAGCGGTGCTGGCTGATAATCCAGAGCTTCGTGGCGTTGGCGTAGATGAGGACACTGCAGCTCTTTTTGATGAGGAGTACAATCTCATGCAAGTTGTGGGGCCTGGCAGCGTCTACCTGTACGATAACGGGATTGAGAAGGTGCATGATTCTACTTCCTAGTGGCCTATCGGCCGTGGATGTTGCACTGCGACTAGGCAGCTTTACCATCGACAACGATGAAGTACTAGCTGGCCACCTTGGGTTTGCGTCTGATGCAGCGGCAGCTGGTAGTCGCCGCCAAACTTTCTCGATAGTTGTGTCGCCCGAGTGGGTTGCGGCAGTCCGCAGCCAGGTAACAGTTATATATGATCAGCTGGTGGCCGCGTGTTGGCCGGCTGGGGCGCCGCTGCCTTTCGATATGATCCGCCTAGATGCCTACATAACCGAGGTAGGCGACATGAAAGTCCTGGAGATAAACACGCGCAGTGTTGGCATCCATGAGTTTGCAGAATGGATTGATGACCAAGTTGGAGCACTATTCTCAGTGCCCAAGACCTACTCGCTAAACGGCCATTTTGTTAGCAACCAAAAGCTGCTCCAAGAGGCGGTGACTGGGCCCAACCCAGACCTGCTTTATCTCACCGGTCGTCAGATCCCAGAGTGGATATACATGGACAAGCTACGCGAGCAGTACCCATCGGTTGATCATGCGACTGATGTTAGCGAGCTTATCAGAACAGAGGAGGGGATCGTCTACCGTGGCAAGAATTACCGGGCGATTACGCGCAAGTTTTCGCGTGGAGCCATGGAGCTATGTGTTGCGCTGGATGCCCAGGACGTCGTCCGAGTTATGCAGCCGTTTTGGATGCAGGACTTCGGCAAAAAAAACTATCTACCCAACTTTGACTCGCCAACAATCCCACGCACCCGACCGTTCGAGGTGGCCGACATACCAGATTACGAAATACACCAGTCTGACTACGTGCTAAAGATAATAGATGGCGGCAGT
The DNA here is from genome assembly GCA_039926445.1 of Saccharimonadales bacterium (SeqCode). Lineage (GTDB taxonomy): Bacteria > Patescibacteriota > Saccharimonadia > Saccharimonadales > UBA4665 > JBDSWU01. The sequence goes on along the minus strand of JBDSWU010000015.1, from coordinate 928 downwards.
TCTAGCGATGTTCATCTCGGCGCAGCGGTGTCTGAACAGGATTGGGCGTTAGTTATCGGGCGGGCGAGACTTAAGCCAGCCAAGTGGGTTGTACAGGACTATGTTGACACTACGAGCTATGCCATACTGCCGCATGGTCTGCCGGCTCAGTCGGCGCGATTACAGTTCGGCATATTTCTACTACCTCAGCATCACGACCCACGGTCATTTGATATGGATATCAGCATCAAAGGATACGTCGGTAGTAACCCCTATATAACTTTTGACCCTTCGTCACACATGCCAGATATTTGGTTTGGCTCAGTGCTTATCAGCCAAGCCTAGCTGCCCGTGGTGGCAAAGGGATCAGCACGCTAGTGCGGGCTTTGTAGGCCTGGTAGGCTGTGTTGTTACAACGCTTGTTCTCTATCGGCGGCACGCCCGAGAAGTAACGGATTGTGATGTACAGGATGGTTGGGCCGATCAGGCTAAGTAAGTTACCGGTTGAACAGGCCATTATACCGATGCCGTACCATAGGAAAATCTCGCCGAAATAGTTGGGGTGACGGCTGTAGCGCCATAGCCCGGTGTCGAGAACTTGATTCTTGGTTGGCTTGCTGGCTAGGTAGTTTTTGAGCTGTCGATCGCCAATGCTTTCGAATGTGAAGCCGACAATCCAGACAATCAGACCGGCAACTATGTACAGGCTAGCATTTTCACTCAGTGACTGTCCGGCCAGGCTTATAGGCAGACCGATGGCCCAGATAAGTCCGCCCTGTAGAAGGTAGATTGAAAAGAAGGCACGCAGCCAGAGGTTACCTTGCCATTTTTCACTTATAGCCACGTAACGTGGGTCTTCTGGGCGTTGGGAGTTACGGCGAGCGATGTGGCTGGTCAGGCGAGCCGCCCAAACGGTGACAAGGCCAGCTATCAGCAAAGTCAACCAGCT
>JBDSWU010000014.1:0-2859 GCA_039926445.1 Saccharimonadales bacterium (SeqCode) | reverse complement strand
TCGCTGGTGACAATCAATCGCTTCGCTTGCTTATTGTCTGCGTGTAGCTGTTTTAGTTTGTCCTGTATCTGGCTGGCCCGTGTTTTATACTTGGCGGCCTTCTCGTAGTCTTCATTGTCTACGGCCTCCTCCGTACGAGTCGTAATGAGTTTGAGCTCTTTTTGTAGCGAACGAACGGCTGGGCTCGTCTTGCCCTTATCAACCCTGAGGTGGGCTGAGGTCTCATCAATAAGATCGATAGCCTTGTCCGGCATAAAGCGATCGGCAATATAACGCTTGGCAAGCATGACCGCATCTTCTAGGACTTCGTCTGATAGTTTGACCCCGTGAAAGGCCTCGTAGTGCTTTCGCAGACCTTTAAGTATGGCCAAAGTCTCCGCTGGGCTGGTCTCGGGCACCTGGATTGGCTGGAAACGACGCTCAAGAGCTGAGTCTTTCTCTATATGATTGGTGTACTCGGATGTGGTGGTAGCGCCAATGAGCTGTATCTTGCCGCGGGCTAAAGCCGGCTTCAGAATATTGCCAGCATCCATTGCGCCCTCGGCAGCCCCGGCGCCGACTATTAAATGCAGTTCATCTATAAAAACGATCGTGCGAGAGTCCTTCTCCAGTTCTGACATGACTTTCTTGAGTCTTTCCTCAAACTCGCCTCGGTATTTGGTACCGGCGATCATGCCGGCCAGATCGAGCATGACGATCCGCTTGTCTATAAGACTATCTGGCACATCCTCGCTGATGATTCTCTGAGCCAAACCTTCGACAATCGCCGTCTTACCGACGCCCGGTTCACCGATTAGCACCGGGTTATTTTTGGTACGACGGTTAAGTATAGTTATGACTCGTCGAATCTGTGGCTCGCGACCGACGACTGGATCAAGCTTGCCACTCGCTGCCAATGCGGTTAGGTCAGTACCGTAGTAATCGAGCGCTGTTTTCTTGGCTTTTTTGCCACTACGGCTGCGGCCCGCCGAACCGACTTCGCCCTCTTCATATTGTTGGCGATTGAGGAACTGCTCAAGTTCATTCGTCAGGCTATCGAGGTCAACATTCATATCGCGCAGCAGTATCGTAGCCCGAGCATTCTTCTGCGTAAGGATACTGTAGAGTATGTGCTCAGTACCACAGAATTCTTGGCTATAATCCTGGGCAACATCGTAGGCCATCTTCAAAGTCAATTTAGCGGTTTCGCTCAGGCCCTTGGCACCCATGTTGATTACCAGCGTTTTCGGAGTGAGATTAAGTGCCAACCGAGCCCGATCAAGAGTGACTCCGGAGCCCTCCAGCAGCTTGTGCCCCATGCTGCCGTCCTGCGCCAGAACACCGAGCAATAAGTGCTCAGTACCGATGTAGGCACTGCCAAAAGACCGAGCTATAGCATCGGCGTGCTTCAGGCTCTGCAAAGCATTGTTGGTTAGGTGATTCAAAAATTCTTGGAAATCAGGTGAATTAGGCATCATTGTTGGCTACCCCTTTCAATAAATTGCTGCAATATCTTAAATACTGATTAATATAGTTAAGAATTAGCTATTATTAATTGTAGCACTTGGCACTCTCACGTCAAGAGTGCTAATCGTTTATTGCTCGATTGATTAGAGCACAGCTTACAGAGGCGGCTATACTGACAGCCTTCTCTGTTAACGGCAATGAGTCGGATGCTTTCGCATGCTCAGGATTAGTATGGTAGACCAGGTCTCCGATTCTTTCAAATGCACGGCTACTGTAAAATATTGGCTCGTTTTCCCCAAAACTACTCCTCTCAGCAAATATTACGCCGGCTAGCATAATGATGCCTTCGTCCCGAATTCTAGCCAAAGCAGATTGAGCATCGATCGCAAACGATGGAGCTGGAAGCAGCGGCTCCAGAAGACGTCGCGCTGCCAGCTTCAGTCTCATTTGAACGAAGTCAGGGTTGAGCGAAGCTTGCACCACTGCAAAATCGTTTCGACGACGGTTCAGATAGATCGCGAGTAAAGTGTGTGGCTGCTCGATAGCCGCTTCCTGGCAAGTTACATTAGATGGGTCAAGATCGAGAAGTGATGCGGTGTAATCATCCTGATGGAACTCAAAGTCAGCCACTGCACTTTCTAGCCCGAGCCGAGGACTAACCACCGCCCCAAGTTCTTCAAAACTGTAGTTAGAATGGCTCATAGACCTGCAATCCCCTATCTGTTTTTCTGACTATTCTCCGAACTGCTCGATGGACTCAAGTAAGCTGTTTTCTAGCTCGCTTTTCTTCTTTAGTTTTGGTTGCTTAGGCAATTCTGTTGTCTCTATAACACCCTCTGCTGCCGGTGCCGGCGTAGGTGAAACCGCTGCAACCGGAGCTGGTGCTGGCGTTGCGGTTGGAGCTTCTACTGGGGATGTAGCTGCAGTACGACTGGCGATAGCTGTATCCGCCTCAGGTGTAGGCTCAGATACTATAGTTGCTTTATCGGCTTCCATGTCCAGCTCATAGCCTGTCAGCTTGCTGGCCAAGCGGACGTTCTGCCCGCTCTTGCCAATAGCAATGCTCAGCTGGTCCTCTGGGACAATGACGCGAGCTTTGTGGTTGGCTTCGTCCAGCACAACTTTTGTGACTTTGGTTGGACTAAGGGCGTTGGTGATGTACTCCGAAATATCTTCAGCGTAGACAACGATGTCGATTTTCTCTTGGTCACCAACTTCTGACACAACGGCGTTGACTCGAGTGCCATGGCCGCCGACAAATGTACCGACGGGGTCGACGCCTGGCACATTGCTGTAGACTGCGATCTTGCTTCGAACGCCGGCTTCGCGGGCGATGCCTTTGATCTCAACAGCACCAGACTCCATCTCTGGAACTTCACCACGGAACAGCCATTCCATGAAGTCTTTGTTGCC
>JBDSWU010000013.1:0-5196 GCA_039926445.1 Saccharimonadales bacterium (SeqCode) | reverse complement strand
TTCATATGAACCATGCTGAGGCGACTGAAAGTAGCTGTTATAGATCCAGCTAGTCACTTTGGCAACATTTGGGTGGCTTGATAATCTGCCGTGCGAGACGCGGGTCCCGACAGCACTCATAATAGTTTCTGGTATGCCAAGACGATTGGCGATTTTCTGTCGACGCTTATAGTGTTCTTGGATCCTTGCGATATAGTGTGGGCTTATGAACATAGTATCGATGTCATTATTTATGCCTACGACGTCGTCCGAACCCGGAACAAACATACCTTCGTGCAGTGCCAGCAAACCGACGCCACGCCACAAATCTGCACGAATCCTTCCAATCGTCGATTGTTCGTAGGTCGAGGCACACGCCCTAATATCGAGGTTAGGGTATGTCCGTTTGGCTATCTCTATTCCCGTCATTGTTTCCTGCGCCGCCAGCATAACTTCCTGATTGTCGGGCGCATTGGCATACAAAAATACAGTGAACGGATCGGCGCCGCGTTGGCCTGCATATTGTCCAAGTGTATGCCGGACATGACTCGCATCCTGATGAGCAGCCACTGGGATCATGACTGCAGTCCGCTGCATAGGCCGACTTGATTCCGAGAACTCAATTGCTGTTTGCTGGGCATCTTCGCGCTCAGCTTGCGATAGATAGTCGCCCATATAGACTCTGGCTCGCTCCTCGCGAGTTGGCATCATGTGATAAAGGTTCAGCTCTTGTATAGTTTCCGACATAAGGCTCAGGTATTTTATATATTATATCATCATAATTATGATATTTTTTTGCCGCCAGACGCGTCAGATAGGTAATTGTTAAATAATGCTTAAAATTGGACCCGATTACTAGACTCATTAGCACGTAGAATGCTAGAGTGGACATATGACAGAGACACAATTTGACGATTTAAAACAACTGATCAATGCTCGCGCGTCGCAAACTGAGCAGAGTCTTGCTGGTAAGATGGCCGAGGGTTTCGCTGAAGTCAGACATGAGATGGCCGAGGGCTTTGCTGAAGTCAGGCAGGAGATGGCCGAGGGTTTCTCTGGCGTAGGCGATGCTGTGTCAATGCTTATTGATAAATCCGACAACCACGAGCATATGATCACTAAGCTTAAAAGCCAGGTTGCTTAGATATTGGATTGAAGGTAAGTTAGGTTTTGGGATTGCTGACATGACATGGACAGTGAAGCCTTGGAGTCTGGCGAAAAGCATGAACGTTTAGTATAATGTTGGCAATGTATAAAACAAAAAGGGGAAATGTGTGAAGCGAGCCGTCTTAATATCGAGTTTTACAGCGCTTGTACTAGTAACTGGTGGCGGCTTAGCCTACTCGCAGACTCACAAGTCTACACCCAACTCACGACAGCTGGCTGCCCGCGGTGACGCTGCAAGACTAGCTGAACTTGACAACAGCAATAACGCTACCAGCACGGGCAGCGTTACGCCTCTGGGTGGTGGCACGCAGGACACCAATGACTCACAAGCCGGCAGTGGTCTGCAGGCCACAGGAAGCAGTAGCACAGCTAGCCTAGGTCAACTGGGCCAAAAAAATAGTGGCCAGCAAGGGACGGGTCAATCTAGTCAAAACAGTAGCCAGAGCAACCCTTTCGACCCGACAACATTTTCGCAATATGAAAAATATCACGATGATCAATCGGCTCTGAGCGGAGATGTCCAGGCTGGCACCGGAGACGCGCTAGAAGCTGGCAAGACAGCCACGGTTTATTACAGAGGCTGGCTTAGCAATGGAACAATGTTCGATCAGTCTCGGACTGACTCGAGCGGCAAAATGCAGCCCTTTACCTTTACTCTCGGCAACCACCAGGTTATACCTGGTTGGGAGCAGGGCCTTGCTGGTATGAAAGTCGGTGGTGTGCGTCTGCTTATCGTACCTCCTACAGTTGGTTACGGCGCTAGTGGCCAGGGCTCAATCCCACCTAACTCGTTGCTTATTTTCCAGGTACAGCTAGTCGACGTTAAATAGCATTTGGGTGTCAGCCAAAGTAATGACGACGAGTAGCGTAGACGAAGAAAAGACTACTGACTGCCAGAGGTAGCCAGTAGCTTATGAACCGGTAAACGAGCACTGCGGCCAGTGCCGTTGGAGCTGCTATGCTGTAAGTCACGAGTGCGCCAACCAGCCCAGCCTCAACTCCTCCGAGACCGCCAGGCGTAGGTGTCGCAGCACCAACACCAAAACCAAAGCTAAAGATTAACAGTGCAGCCACCATGCTTAAGTCAATCCCGACAGCTCGCAGGCATAGCCAAAAAGCCAAGACGTTGGCAAGAGTGAGAGCCATCTGGCCGACAAGTGACAGCCCCAGTGTCGGCAGGCGACGACGATAACGACTAAGCTCAATTACTGTTCGACGATAAGCTGCGAATAGACGACGTCGCACTGGCGGAATGACAATAAGAAGTGCGGCCACAATAATCGTCATAACTAGGCTCCATAATATTAGTTTAGGACTAATCTGTGCCGGAACTGCACTACCCGGGAAAAGCCAAGCTAAAAGCACGACGAGAATGATATTGCCTACAAAGCCAAGAGTGTTGTTAACAAATACGATCGTGGCAGACTGAGTCGTAGAGTGATGCTCGTGCTTCAAATAGCGATAATTAGCACCTATGCCGCCAACGCCTGCGGGCAGTAGTCGGTTAATAAAGTTGGCCGCTAGCTGAGCAACCAAAGTACGCCCAAATCTTAATCGTCCGTCCGATAGCCAGCAGTAAACTGCCGCTCCAAATACAAAAGTCATCCCAAAACTGGCGACTGCCGCCAATAACAACGCCGGAGAAGCCTGCTGGACGCCAATGAGGCTTTTGCTAAAAACATCCTGTTGTGGGCCAAGCACCGCCAAAACCAAAATCATGACACCGACAGTAATAAGTTGGGAGCGGTGCAATCGAAGACCAAAACCTTCGACAATCGGCGACGCCTGGCTGCCGGCTTTAGGTAGATTTGTAGCTAGTTTTTTGATATCTATATAATCCGTGAATTTGCTTGAGTATCTAATGCCCTTATCCATGCGTATTATAGGCTGATACCTTATTGCTCACAAGCAGGGTAATTGCACTTTACCGGAGGCCAGGTATAACGTGTATAATCAGAGAGAAAGAAAGGAGCCTATGTCTAAGCTAACAATTGCACTTCGTTACTACGCTGTACTGTCTGCAACCTTTCTTTTTCTCGTACTAGCGCTACCGGCAGACAGCATAGCCCGTCAGAATTTTCACCTAACCGCCGCAGGCTATCATATACTAATGTTCGTGGTTTTGCTGCCAATAATCGGTATCTGGCTGGCGGCATTTTATAGCTACGCACGTCTCGAACAATACAGTCAGTCGATCAAGCAGACTGACGACGGAAGCGATTATTTTACACTGTCTCGTGGATTTCGCTGGCTAGCTTGGGGGTCAGCATTAAGCTCTATCGTCAGCATAACCTTGAATGCCATCGGAAATGTTAAGCCCCCGTTTCACCCAGCTGCAATCATAATCGTAAACTACGCTAGCTTGTTGGTTCCTCTCGTAGGGTTCAGCATCATCGGCAATGCCGTTCGCAACCTGAACTCACGGGCTCATATCACGATAAGCAGGGAGAGCACCAAGACTCTTGTACTTGCTTTTCTGACGCTTGGAGTTGCTTATTGTTTAGTTATGTTCAGGCACATAAACCTCCATTCCATGAGCGCCTCTGATAACCCCTATTTTTTGCCGGGCTGGCTCTTGGTATTTACCATAATTATCCCATTCCTATACGCCTGGTTCGTTGGATTCTTGGCAGCATTTGAGATGTACCTATACAGCAAACACGTAAAAGGCGTGCTTTATCAGCGGGCAATTCGGTTACTTTCTGTCGGTACCTCTGCCGTGATAACCAGCTCAATAGCAAATCAATATTTGCGCTCAGCCACTCCTCGTACAGGTAGCTTATCGTTGAATGCGACCCTTCTGCTCGTTTACCTTATATTTATCCTAATGGCGGTGGGTTACGTTTTGGTCAGCCAGGCAGCTCGACAACTCCGCAAAATCGAGGAAGTCTAGGATGGCCGAGGTCGAGATGCGATTATATGATCGAGTAGTCCATGTTACGGCGGTCTACCTAGGGCCAGCTGCTGAACGCTTTATTGCTCGACAGGTCCAGAATCATCTGCACAAGGCACCAGAAACAATCACTACGGCTGATTTACTGGTACTGATAGATTGGATTAGAGTGGCCGTAGCAGTCCTAACTGAAGACACTGAGATTGTCGATGAATACACCGCTGAGCTGCGACGCTTGACCATAAGTAAGCCGACAAATAAGGCGACTGCGTGACGGAAGGTACCCAAAGCGCCGCTCAAAGTGAGCTGTCGTCGCTAACTCAACAAGCAGCGGCAGAAGCAATGTTCTCGAGCATTGGTGATGGAGCTATTGCAACTGACGAGTTCGGCAAGATTACTATGGTCAACCCGGTGGCGCAGCAAATCCTTGGCTATAAAGCATCAGATCTAATAGGCAAGTGGTTTCCCAAGCAAATAGTTGCATTGACTGAAAGTGGTCAGCCACTCGCTATGATCGATAGACCAATAACTAGAGCATTCTTGACTGGCTTACCAGTATCGGAAAAAATGTTCTACCGTCGGAAAAATGGGAGTACTGTACCAGTATCGATCAGCGTGTCTCCCATCTTGCTCAACGGCAAGCCTATCGGAGCAATTGAGGTTTTCCGTGACATCACGCGCGACCAGGAGATTGATCGCATGAAAAGTGAGTTCATATCACTGGCCTCTCATCAACTTAGGACTCCGTTATCGGCCATCAAGACGTATTCGCATATGCTCGTAGATGGTTATATGGGAGAAATTACGCCTGCACAACGCAAGTCACTTAGGACTATTATTGCTGGCACCAACCGAATGAATGAGCTAATCAGTACACTTTTGAACATCACTCGTATCGAATCAGGTACCATCGCTGTCACGCCCAAGCTGCTTCAGGTTCCAAAAGTTGTGGAAGAAGTTGTCAAAGAGTTGGAGTTGATGGCCGCAGACAAATCTATCAACGTTCAACAGACTTCTAGTGGTCGAAACCTCGCTATTCAGACTGACACGTTGATACTTAAAGAGATCTTAGCCAACCTCATCTCCAACGCCATCAAATACACACCTGAGAATGGCAGTGTAACTATCGAGGTTAGATCACGGACACACGATCTGCA
>JBDSWU010000012.1:0-2141 GCA_039926445.1 Saccharimonadales bacterium (SeqCode) | reverse complement strand
CGGTGTAAGCGTCTTTGACCAAGGTCTGGTCATCGCTGGCTTGAATCATCATCATCGTGGTGCGGAATTTTTCCTCTGGTGTTTGGTCCAGGTGGTCGACTAACGGAGCCAGCTGGCTAAGAGCTTGCTGCTTGATGTCGATCAAGTCATCGGGCGAACCGGCTGGTGCGCCAGTCAACGAAGCAGTGACAGCGATAGGTGTACCATCGTTGGCTGTCATGTCAGAATTGTCGGCTGGTGTGACGGTGGTTGCCGCGTCGCCGATAGGTAGTCCGGGGTGTTGCCAGTCGTTAGCTGGGGCAGGGGTTGTCACCGCCCCTTGATCGTTCATAATATTTTCGATTGCGCTGTCCGAAACCTGCGCCTCATCTGGTTTGTCTTGATTGTTTTGCCCAAACATATGGTCCCACCCCCTAATTCAAATAGTCTTTATGCTTAAGCTATACTATATACAATCAGACAGTAATTGCACAGGGCGTGCGGAGGATTTGTATGTTAGATGATCTCAAAATGATTCATGAACGCGATGCCCAAGACGCCCTTGGTGTCGCCGAGCGCCAGTGGCAGCAACTGGGTCAGGCCTACGATGTCCAAACCACTCCGCCAGCCAAGCCGATCACCCGTGTTGTCTTTGCCGGCATGGGCGGATCAGCCCTAGCAGCCTTGGTTGCGCAGAGCTGGCCGAGCTTCAACTTACCTTTTGAGATTTGTCGCAACTACGATATACCAAGCTACGTCGACGCTAGCACGCTCGTGTTTGCCTCGAGCTACTCGGGCAACACCGAGGAAACAGTCAGCGCCATCGAGCAAGCTGGCGCCAAAGGCGCGACTATCGCCGTTATTGCTAGCGGCGGCAAGCTTGGTGAGATTGCCGCTTCCCAGGGGTATCCGTTCTTGGCGGTGCCGAGTGGCTTGCAGCCCCGTCACGCACTACTGTACATGCTAAAGGCTTTGCTTGTAGCAACTGATGCCTACGGTATCACCGCCGGCAAGGCCGACGAGCTGACGGCCAAGGCCGACTTCTTGCAACAGGCAACTGCCGCCTGGATCCCGACAGTACCGACTGACCGCAACCCCGCTAAACAGTTAGCTCAGGAGATTATCGGCAAGTCAGCCGTTATCTACGCCGGTCCCAAGCTTGGGCCGGTTGCCTACAAGTGGAAAATAAGCTTCAACGAAAATGCCAAGCATGTCGCCTGGACAGATCAATTCCCAGAGTTCAACCACAACGAGTTCTTGGGGTGGACCAAGCAGCCGACCGACAAACCTTATGCTGTCATTGACCTTCGTAGTACGCTAGAGCACCCTCGCGTCCAAAAACGTTTTGATGTCACCGAGCGTTTGCTGTCGGGTATGCGCCCTAGTCCGCATGTTGTTGAAGCTCAGGGAGGGGACTTGCTGGAACAGCTGCTGTGGACTATCGCTCTCGGCGATTTTGTCAGCCTGTACACGGCCTTGCTTAATGGCCTCAACCCTACACCTGTCGACTTGATCGAGACTTTCAAAAAATCTCTTGATGGTTAGGTGTTTGAGTGTTTTTTAATCGCATTCCTGTAATCGAGCTCCGCTAGGCCGTTGTTTCGGCTTCTTGGCTGAGCGTGGGTCATCGACCTCGTACCTCATGCTTAATGTCCTTGGGTTGTTTGCTGCTGGGTTACTTCATCCACCTAACATCTGGTTACATAGCCTATTCCCATTTGTATATAAATAAATATAATCGCCTATTTTCCTCAGGGGTCAGAAACACCGATTATACAAAATACTATACAAATGGAGAAGGGGTATGTGTAGACAGCTAAGGTCCAAAAATCCCGAGCCCCTACTAGAGGCATGCGATTAAGCGATGCGCAAATCAAGAGCAAGCGGCTGGATGAGATATTGCTAGCGCTTGCAGGGGTCAGTACAGGCTGATACACTCCAAAGTAATGAGGGTACTTCTGGCAATGATGGTGTTAGTCGGTGCGTATATGTATCTGTTGCTACATACTACGACGATAGTGCTGGGGCAAACTGAGCAGCTGAGCCGTGTCTACCAGACGGCCGCCGCCCAGTAATGAACTGAGCTATAATGAGGCTATGAAGATCCGGGTCAGTGCCTATGGAGAATATGTTTTGACATTGGCCGGCATGTCGCTGGCTAG
>JBDSWU010000011.1:0-3816 GCA_039926445.1 Saccharimonadales bacterium (SeqCode) | reverse complement strand
GCTAAGATTCGGAAAACAAGCAGGATACCAAGGACCACAAAAACACGCTTTCGCATGTCAGCATGACCAAGTGAACGTCCGATAATTTTCCAATTCATACCGAGTATTCCCTATCTGTCTCTTCTGTAGTAATTGATATCCAGTATACCCTATCGCAACGACGGCGCCTAGATATAAGTGTGGTATTGTTGCGGATTACCTAGCGGCTCATCGACTATGACAATATGTAAACCTAGCGCTAGCGTTACGTTGAGCAGTGTCCGAAGCGTCGGGTTACTCCGGCCTGACTCTAAGCGGGCGATCGCAGACTGCGGAAGTCCTGCTCCCTCAGCTGTTTCTGCCTGTGATACGCCTTGCTGATATCGGTATAGCCTGATAGCTTCTCCAACTTGTTGCATCGACACAGCGAGTTTTTCATCATGTAATAAATGGCTGAAAGAATTTTGTAGCATAATAGTCACCCCTTATCTTTATGCCGTGCCTGCTAATACTCTAATTAAACTAGCTCTTACTTGCAAGCATCTAAACGACAAGTCATGCGTGATATCAATAATTGACGCCAGTAGTCTGTACACACTCAATTCCCACATATGATAAACGCGAGATTTATAAGAAGTTAGAGATTGGATTTATCATATATAGATAAGCCGACATATGACACCCCCTTTCTTACGTATCCAAATTTCTTTTTCGTATTTTTCTTGTTAAGTTTGCGCGACAGTTTTGGTCAAATAAAAACTGCCCTGATGGACAGTTTTTATTCAAACCGAAGCTTAAACTATGAGATCAAAAATTAGGCTTTTTTTGCGGATTGCTTTTCGGCTTTAGCAGTGTTGGTGATCGGACGAGCGGCGCGCAATGTCTTTTCAAATGTACCACCTGCAGCTTCGACAGCCGCGATCGCACTGGCGCTTGCGCCCTGTAGCTTTACAGTCAATTTAGCAGTTAGGTCGCCTTTGACGACAAGCTTTACGCGAGTAAAGCCGTGAGCTACGAGCCCAGCTTCAGCTAAAACAACGTTATCAACTGTACCCTTGAAGGCATTGAGCTGTCCGGTGTAGACATTGCAAGCTGGTGTGCGCTTACTTTTAAAACCAGGTAACTTAGGCAACTGAATCATTAGTGGAGTCGAGCCACCGATAAATCCAGGTTTCGCCTTGGAGCCGGTACGAGCGCCCTGCCCCTTGGTTCCACGCCCGGCGGTTTTTCCCTGTCCGGCAGCGATACCGCGTCCGACGCGTTTGCCTGCTTTAGGCTTTACGACTTGTAGTTCGTGATATTTCATCTAAGCCTCCACTTTCGCAGCTGGTTTCTTGGTTGCAGCTTTCTTGGCTGGCTTAGCGGTTGTCGTAACCCAAGCCGAAGCTGGGACGACGCTATCTAGAGCCTTGATTGTTGCGTATGCTGTGTTGGCTTTATTGCTTGAACCTAGAGATTTAGACAAAGCGTTGCGGACACCGGCAACTTCCAATATGGTGCGGATGACACCGCCGGCGATCAAGCCAGTACCGGCGCTCGCTGGCTTAAGCAAAATGTGAGCACCTGAAACTTTGGTCTCAACTTCGTGTGGCAGTGTGCCTTTGTACAAAGATACTGAGATCATGTGCTTTTTGGCGACTTCGGTTGCCTTGGTGATGGCTGCAGTTACATCTGCACCCTTGGCCATACCTATGCCAACTTTGTTTTTCTTGTCACCTACGACGACTAGAGCACGAAATCGGAAACGACGACCACCCTTGACGACACGTGCGACACGGTCGATGTGCAAAGTACGCTCATCGAATTGTTTTTCTTCGACCGGACGATCATCGCGTCGCTGTGAGCGACGGTTGTCGCGGTTTTGGCCTTGTGGTTGTTGATCAGCCATGATTAAAACTCCAATCCATTGTTGCGGGCTGCTGTTGCTAGTGCTGCGATGCGTCCGTGGTACAGCTTGCCACCGCGGTCGAATACGATCTTGGTGATTTTGGCAGCTTTTGCCTGCTTGGCTATATCCGTACCAATGAGGGTCGCTTTATCGGTCATTGTCGACTTGTCATCTTTCTTGCCAACAGTAGTCGCGTAAGCGATCGTCTTGTGGGTAGAATCATCAATGATCTGGGCTGTGATGTGTTGATTACTAATGAAGACACTCAGTCGTGGACGTTCTGCGCTGCCGATGACGACAGCACGAATGCGACCTTTGCGCTGAGCGCGGTTCTGCAGTTTGCGGGCTAGTTTGGTATCACTCATGACTATTTCTCCTTCCCGCTCTTGCCAGATTTGCGGATAATGCGTTCACCTTCGTACTTGATACCCTTGCCCTTGTATGGCTCTGGCTTCTTCAATGCGCGGATTTCAGCGGCGACTTGGCCAACCTGCTGCTTGCTGATGCCCGAAACTGTGATCGTGTTTTGGTCAAGCGCAGCGGTGACACCGGCTGGCATCTTGAAAATGACATCGTGTGAGAAACCAAGGTTGAGCTTGAGGTCAGTGCCTTGAGCGGCAACCCGGTAACCAACTCCGTTGATCTCAAGTTTTTTGCTGAATCCGGTGCTGACACCAACGACCATGTTGTTGATTAGGGCTCGCATCAGGCCGTGCTTAGCACGAATCTTTGGCTCATCATTTATACGGGTGACTAGTAACTGGTCAGCTTCCAGGGTGACTGTAATACCCGGCATGGTGAACTGTGACAGCGAGCCTTTACTACCATTGACGGTAATCAGGGACTCGTCGACAGTGATTGTCACACAGCTCGGGATAGCGATCGGTAGTTTTCCTATACGACTCATATATTATTCCTTTATTCCTTAGTAAACTCGACAAATTAATTCGCCACCGATGCGTTGCTTGCGAGCATCGTCACCAGTCATCAAACCTTTGGAGGTCGAGACTATGACGAGACCACGGCCACGCTTGACGACAGGGATTTCGGTGGCATTGACATAAAATCGACGTCCAGGCTTACTGATACGGGCGATCTCAGTGATCTTAGCGTTGCTAGTGTCGCTACTGAGTGTCAGTGTCAGCGTCTTGCCAACACCGTCCTCAGCAACACTTACGCCTTCTATGAACTTGCTCTCCTTGAGCATTTCGGCAACTGACTGCTTGAGCTTGGAGTGCGGCAAGCTAATCTGGTGCTTGCGCACGGCGATGGCATTGCGAATTCGAGTCAACATGTCAGCTATTGGATCGGTAGAAGTAGTACTCATAGTATTACCAGCTCGCTTTCGTTATGCCGGGGATCTCGCCCTTGCTTGCATGCTCACGAAAACTGAGACGAGAAAGCCCAAACTGTCGCATAAATGCTCGTGAACGACCGGTTTCGACACAGCGGTTAGTTAATCGGGTTGGTGACGAATTGCGTGGCAAAGCAGCGAGACCGTCTAAGTCACCCAGCTCTTTAAGCTCAGCCCTCTTAGCGGCATACTTGGCAATCATGTTCTTGCGCTTTAGGTCGCGGGCGATGATAGATTTCTTGGCCATATTACTTGTTCTCCTTTTCGAATGGCATGCCGAACTTCTCTAGGAGAGCACGGGCATGCGTCTTGTCTTGACACTTAATTACGAATATCATCTGCAAACCATGCGGAGTGGTAGTCTCTTCAAAAGTCAGCTCAGGGAAAACAGATTGATCAGTCATACCAAGCGAGTAGTTACCCTGGCCATCAAAGGCTTTGGCGCTCACACCGTGAAAGTCACGTAAGCGTGGTAGAACGATGCTTATCAAGCGGTCAGCGTACTCATACATACGGTCACCACGAAGTGTCAACTTCAGTCCAACTTTGTTGCCTTCACGAAGCTTAAACCCAGCGATAGAGTTCTTAGCGATTG
>JBDSWU010000010.1:0-8793 GCA_039926445.1 Saccharimonadales bacterium (SeqCode) | reverse complement strand
TGCTGCTTTTATTAACAAAACCTTCTCAGTCCACGGGCTGGAACAGCCGCGGCTGATGCTAGCCGAGGAAACCGTTCGCGGCTTAGAGCTAAATGTGCCTGCAGAGGAGCTAGTAAAACCCTCGCCGCTGCTGATGAAACTTGGTGCCATCATGTGGCGTGCCAGCTACGGCGATAATCGTAGTACGGACATGACTTACGATGAAAAACAGCGAACTATTTATGTCGGTGACGACCCATCGAAGGACGGTGAATTTGCAGCGCAAAGCGGCGTCAGATTTCAGCAGATATGTAGCTATAAGCGGGATATTTCCTGGCTAAACGTCATTCATCAACTTCGGATTAGCTCATATGACAAGGCGTCAGTTTGAATCGCTGGTATGTAATCACCGGTGGCCCCTCGACCGGCAAAACAACCTTACTAGCCGAGCTTAACAGACTGGGATTTTCGACAGTTCCCGAAGCGGCCAGAACCGTTATTGACCAGGCCATAGAACGGGGACAGACTGTGGCCGAGTTGCGAGCTGATGAACAGGCATTTCAGGACCTGGTCACTAAAATGAAACAAAGTGTTGAAGCTAGTCAGGCAACGGATGTTGTGACCTTTTTTGATCGTGGTATGCATGACACATTAGCTTATCTTAGACACTATGGATATCCGGTTGAAGACTGGGTTCGTGAGCTTATGGATCGGGCTCGTTATAAAAAGGTGTTCCTGCTAGACAGTTTGCCATCCTACGAGCAGGATTATGCTAGAACTGAGGATTCAGTCTTCAGCAAGGGCATTCAGAAGCTATTGCATGACGCTTATGCCGAGAATGGCATGAAACCGATCACAGTACCAGTATTGCCAACCGTTGAACGAGCACAGTTTGTCTTGTCTCATTTGTAAGTTGTCCGTACAATTAGGCTTAGATGGCAACACCTGATAACTCATATGCAGCGGCGGGGGTGGATTATAGCGCTATGGACCCGATCAAGGTTCTGGCGCAGCAAACTGCTGCAGCGACTGCCCCACATTTAGCGACCTTTGGGGCTAGTGAACTTAGCGCCAGTCGCGGCGAATCAGCCTATGTCTGGGAAGAGGCTGATGCTTACCGGGCTCTAGTTATTGAGGGTTTAGGCACCAAAAATCTAGTGGCCGATGCAGTCCGTGCGTATAGTGGTAAAACGCATTACGACACGCTTGCTCAGGACACAATCGCCATGATTGTTAACGACCTGATTGTCGTCGGTGCATTACCTCAGGTCGTCAATGCTTACTTTGCAATCGGAGACTCAAACTGGATGCGAGACGAGCAACGTTCTCGAGATTTGATCAATGGCTGGGCTGCGGCCTGCAACACCATCGGTGCTGCTTGGGGCGGCGGTGAAACGCCGACACTAAAGGGCGTCATAAACCCAGAAACAATCGACCTCGGCGGCTCGGCGGTTGGTATAATACAAAACAAGAAAAACTTGGTGCTTGGCGATAAGCTCACTGCGGGTGACGTTATAGTACTAGTCGAGAGTAGTGGCATCCACGCCAACGGCATTACCTTTGTGCGAAGCTTGGCGGCCAAGGACCCGACGATCTATCAATCTAAGTTATCTGACGGTCGGATGTTCGGTGAAGCAATTCTGAGCCCGACTCATTTGTACGTCGCTTTAGTGCGCGAGATGCAAAAAGCTGATATAGACGTCCACTACATGGTCAATATTACCGGCCATGGTTGGCGCAAACTTATGCGCGCGACTGCTGAGTTTAGCTATGACATTGACCAGCTCCTGGACGTTCCTGCCGAGTTTAGCTATATGCAAGATCTAGCTGGGGTTGATGACCATGAGATGTACGGCAACTTCAATATGGGGGCTGGATTTGCAGTATATGTGCCTGCCGAACACGCACAGCGAGTGGTTGAACTGGCGACAAATCAGTCGCTGAGAGCAATAGTCGCAGGCCAAGTCGTTACCGGACCTAAACAGGTTAACATCAAGCCTCTGGGTATCACCTTCGCAGGTGATAGTTTGGAAGTCCGCTAGTGCGGATTTATGACGGTGTTTCGGCGCTGTCAGAATTCCGCGCCGCCAAGCTTCTGGACCAGCTTAAGGCTGTCGATCAGTCGATCACTGGCTTGTCGGCACAGTATATCCATCTCGTCGATGTTGACAACGAGCTTAGCGCGGCAGACGATAGGCTACTTGCTTCCCTGCTGACATATGACTCTAAGTACGAGGCTGACTCAAACGGTCTTACTGCGGTCGTGACGCCGCGCTTCGGCACTATGTCATCGTGGTCGTCTAAAGCCACCGATATTGCACACAATGCGGGGCTGACAAGTGTGCGGCGGATTGAGCGCGTGACGGCGTACTATATCGTTGGTGTTGACTCACTTCAGGACATTAAGCAAATGCTGTACGACCGCATGACTGAAGTGCTGCTTACCTCGCTTGATGAGGCCGAACGGCTGTTCGAGGCTGCTGCACCGAGACCGCTGCGTCATGTAGATGTTATCGGTGGAGGTCGGGCCGCGCTAGTCAAGGCTAATCTGGCATTCGGCTTGGCGCTAGCGCCGGACGAAGTAGACTATCTAAACGAGGCTTACCGGGCGCTAGGTCGTAATCCGACTGATGCCGAGCTGATGATGTTTGCCCAGGTTAATAGTGAGCATTGCCGACATAAAATATTTAACGCCGACTGGGTGATCGACGGACAGCCACAACCCAAAAGCCTATTCAAGATGATTCGCAATACTTACGAGCATGGACACGATGATGTGCTGTCCGCCTATAGCGACAACGCCGCTGTTGTGCGAGGCGCAGTCGGTGGGCGATTCTATGCTGACCCGACGACAAATCAATACGGCTATCATCAGGAGCCAATACACAGCGTTATCAAAGTTGAGACTCACAATCACCCGACAGCAATTGCTCCAAATCCTGGAGCAGCAACCGGAGCAGGTGGTGAGATCCGAGACGAAGGCGCCACTGGACGTGGCGCCAAGCCCAAGATGGGGCTCGCCGGTTTTAGCGTCTCAAATCTCAATATACCGGGGGCTATTCAGCCCTGGGAACAAGCCTACGGTAAGCCTGACCGAATCAGCTCGGCCTTAGACATCATGCTCGAAGCACCAATTGGCGCGTCGTCATACGTCAACGAGTTTGGTCTGCCAAACCTAACCGGATACTTCCGCAGCTATGAACAGGAAGACTCAGGTAATCGATGGGGGTATCACAAACCGATTATGCTGGCTGGCGGCCTAGGTAATATCCGTGACCAACACGTTGTTAAAGGTACGATGACTGCCGGCACCAAAGTCATTGTGCTCGGAGGTCCAGCTATGTTGATTGGGCTTGGCGGTGGTGCCGCCTCAAGCATGCAGACTGGAAGCAGTAGTGCTGACCTAGATTTTGCATCAGTGCAGCGAGCCAATGCTGAGCTGGAGCGTCGAGTACAACAAGTTATTGACAGCTGCTGGGCTCTGGGTGATGACAACCCTATTATAACGATTCACGATGTAGGTGCCGGCGGTGTGTCCAACGCCCTGCCTGAGCTGGTTCACGACTCTAACTTAGGTGCCATGTTCGAACTGCGCAAACTGCCGACAGCCGCCACAGATTTGTCGCCACTTGAGATTTGGTGTAATGAAGCCCAGGAGCGTTACGTCTTGGGAGTCGCTCCCGATGATGTGGCACGTTTCGAAGCTATTTGCATGCGAGAACGCTGCCCGTTTGCTGTAGTCGGCGAAACTACAACCGAGCAGCAGCTGATTGTTACAGATAGCCTACTAGGAGACGACGTCGTTAACTTACCGATGACGACCCTGTTTGGTAAGCCGCCCAAGATGACACGAACTGTAACTCGCATGACGTTGAAGCGTCAGGATTTGAAGCTTTCCGAGATACCAGTTGCCGAGGCAGTTGAACGAGTTCTTCATTTGCCAGCTGTGGCTAGCAAGAAATTCCTGATAACTATCGGTGATCGCACGGTAACGGGCCTAGTGGCGCGTGACCAAATGGTCGGGCCGTGGCAGGTGCCGGTAGCCGATGTTGCGGTGACTGCTAGTACCTACGATAGTTCTTTTGGCGAAGCAATGGCCATTGGTGAGCGAACTCCTATTGCAATCATCGATGCTCCAGCATCAGCACGGATGGCAATTGGCGAGGCTATCTTAAACATTGCCGCCGCCGATATCCAAAGATTGTCAGACATCAAATTGTCGGCTAATTGGATGGCAGCAGCTGGACACGGACAAGAAGACGAAAAGCTTTATGACACAGTCGAGGCTGTTGGCGAGGATTTCTGCCCGGCCTTGGGCATGACGATTCCAGTCGGCAAGGATTCGCTGAGCATGCGCACTGTTTGGGATGACAAAGCTGTGGTATCTCCCGTGTCGCTGATAATTACCGCCTTTAGTCCAGTTGCTGACGTCACACGGACCCTGACTCCACAGTTAAAATTGAACGGCGACACAAGTCTGGTGCTAGTCGATCTAGGTCAAAACCGACTCGGAGGATCGGCTCTGGCTCAGGTTTACAATCAGATCGGTAGCACGACTCCTGATGTCGAAGCCAAGGATCTCAAAAGTTGCTTCGAAACACTAAGCCGTCTCAAAACTGACCAACTGGTGCTGGCTTATCACGATCGATCAGATGGCGGCTTGTTGACGACACTGGTTGAGATGTCATTTGCAAGCCGCTGCGGTTTGGCTATCGATTTGTCACAAGTTGCCGGTACTGATTTGGAGCGCTTATTTAACGAGGAGCTTGGTTTTGTATTGCAAGTCCGATCAGTCGATGTTGCCAAAGTCATCCAAGCATTCGACGGTCGTGCATTCATGATAGGCACGCCGACCAACGATCAGATGATCAGTATCACAGACGGTGACAGAACTGTATACACCAACAGCCGCGCTCAGCTAGAAGTCTGGTGGAGTGACACTAGCTATCAATTACAAAAATTGCGTGATAACACGAAAGCGGCTGAGCAAGAGTACTCAGTTATCATCGACAACGACGATCCAGGGCTGAGCCCTGTTTTTACTGCCCGTCCAATCACAAAGCAGCACAAAACGCTACCAAAGGTGGCAATATTCCGCGAACAAGGCGTAAACGGCCAGGTTGAAATGGCTGCGGCCTTTGACCGTGCTGGCTTTACTAGTGTCGATGTCCACCTAAATGATTTACTGGATGGTAAGCTTAATCTCGATGAGTTTGTTGGCGTGGCGGCTTGCGGCGGGTTCTCCTATGGAGACGTCCTGGGCGCTGGTGAAGGTTGGGCTAAAACAATTTTGAGCCATCCCGATCTGCGTAGTCAGTTCCAAGCATTCTTTGAACGGCCGAGTAGTTTTACGCTCGGTGTCTGTAACGGTTGCCAAATGCTATCAGCTCTAAAGGAACTGATCCCCGGAGCCTCCGCCTGGCCCCGTTTCCTCAAAAACCAATCTGAACAGTTCGAAGCCAGAGTTTCACTCGTCAAACTCAATGATTCACCCTCGATATTTTTCAAAGACATGGCCGGATCCTATTTGCCGGTACCGACTGCTCATGGTGAAGGGCGCATCAAATTCACCAATGAAGCAGATAAACAAGACGCCTTTATCGCTGCCCAGTATGTTGATAACCGTCATTGCATCACAGAGAACTATCCGGCCAATCCGAATGGCTCGCCCGAGGGAATCACGGCTTTGACAACGGCAGACGGCCGTGCGACCGTCATTATGCCGCACCCTGAGAGGGCCTTTCAGACGCGCCAATTATCATGGGCGCCCGAGAGTTGGGGACCCGACTCTCCCTGGCTACGTATGTTCCAGAATGCACGAGAATGGGTTGCCGATCAGGAACTCTGAGCTAAATGTTGCGCAGATGTTGTTCCCTGAGGATGAGATGCTGCTCGATAACACCTGAAGTCATCAATTTTTCTGCGTTCTGGACGCGACTCCCCAGGCTGTTCGCAGTATCATTATCAAAAATCTCAATCAGTTGGCTGCCAACAATCGGACCAGCATCAATCTGGTGGGCGGCTAGGTGCCAGGTCATGGCTGTGTGACTTAGTTTACCGGTTCTGTACAAATCTATTGCTTTTTGGTGTGCCCCAGCGCCGTGCTCACCTGCTGTAAATGGCAGAATAGCAGGGTGATTATTGAGTACGCGGGCGTCAGGGTGATAGCGTCCCTGGTCAAAGGCATGGCGGACATGATGTGCGTGTTGTGGCTGCCATAGCCACTGATTGGCAAATGGGCCAGTAACTTTTTTCATATACCCCAGCATCGCTACAAAGCCGATGTCACGCTGCTTAAGCGTTTCACCGATGGCATTTGACTCGGCCATAGTCATACCGCCTTCAACTCGCGTTCCTGGGTGGGTTTTACCGCTAATGTTGATAACGTCTATGCGATTGTCAGCTGTTAGTCCAAAGCGTTGATTAAGCTTTGCAAATTTTTCATAAACACCAACGCCGCTCTCAGGGCCATTGTTACATATGACGACACCGATAGTAAAATTTGCACGTCCTTCCAGCACATCCAGCGCAACGCGCTCGGCCGTGCTGCCACCACCACCATTCTCGATATCACCCGATGCCAGTATAGCCACCCTAGGAAGTTCAAAGCTCATAAGCACATTCTACTAACAATAGCGTCTATATCCAACCACAAGCCTCATGCGTCGGTGGAGCCACGGAAAGGATTGCTCTGCATAGTGTGCGCCTGCGCTATGGTCTGGATCCCGCGCAGCGCGATGAACCAGTCTGGCGCTCCGGCAGACTGCAAACGTTCCATCAGGACTCCACGTGGTAGGTGCAGGTGGCCTGTCTGCGGTGTCGAAGGACCGAATTGCCAAGGGTTGGGGTCAGTCACCAGGTCATCGTTGGTTGGTTCGGCCTCGGGGGCAACGTGGGCCACAACATAGTGCCAAAGTCCGTTTGCTTGGTGTAACTCGCGACGACTTATCTGCCCTGCTATAGCTAAGTGATTTTGCAATGCTGATGTCTGAACATGGCACAAGTTATTACGGGACAGGTCGGTGAGTACTGGCATGGCCATAGCCTCTACGATCGCAGAATTTATAGTGAACATCATGCTATCGACAGTCTGACGCGTGCTCATATACATATTATAGCACAAATACGTAGGATATGCAACGTATCACCTATATTTAGGCTACCACAATCGCCGCCGCTTGCTCAGGCAGCTCTAGTGGTAGTTGATGAGTTGCCGGAAGTGTGGTGACCGACACGTTGGGTCGTTTACTTACTAAGTCGTCAATATGTCGGCTATTAGCAATATTGTCGTCGCTGCCAAAGACCAATGATACGGGCATTTTGATCGTCGACAGTTCGTCAATCACACTTTGCTCCTCGATGATCTGTCGCATGCTGCGCGAGTAGGAGTACCAAGTGTGTTTAGTTGCGTCTATGGCGACAGCCCGTGGCAAATCGTTCAAAAAGTGCGGTATGAGGCGCTGGACTATTGGGCGGAACTGGCACATGATGGTGCAACTTAGCCGCGCAGTCGGACCATAGTACATCAGTCGTGGTACCAATTTAGACTGTACGATAGAGCGCCGTGCTTCGGCGCGATCGGCGTAAATTGGCATGTTCATTAGCACTAGTCGAGCAACGTTTTTAGGATAGCGGCTAGCGAAACTGAGAGCCAGGATTGCTCCCATCGAATGCCCAACCAGTATGATCGGTTCGCTGACTTTTAACTCATCCAGAGTTCGCAAAATTGCCTCAGTATGCTGCTGGGTAGAGTAGTCAGAGTTCTCCGGCTTAGGCGAGTCGCCAAAGCCTAATAAGTCCAAAGCTATAACTCGGTTTTTAGACTGCAGAAACTTAGTTAGCGGCTCCCAGAATGCGGTCGATCCCAGCATGCCGTGTAAGACGACTATCGGACTACCGGTTCCAGTGACATGTGAGTGTAGTTTTGGCGCCGTCATGTTTCTAGTATAGCCTGTATTTGCTTTAATAGTGTACGGCTGTGTTACAGCTGCGCGCCGTAGTTTGGTGAAAAAGCTGGTTTCAATCAACGGCTGTAGTTCGAAGAGATCTATTCAAGCGCCCGCTCGGCAAGGTATAGCTGAACTGCGGGCAGCCCGATGTATGCTTGTGGTGAGCGATCGAGTTCAGCCTGTATGCCACGTTGGGCTGACTCGTAAAGTTGTGGACGAAGTTCGTCGGTGTCGGCGGCTATCGCACTTAGAGTTTTTAGTCGTACTAAAAACTCTCTCTTAGTTGCAGCGACGGGCAAATCTAGGTATAAACGCTCAGGACCGAGGATATCGGGTGTCTTCATAACAATATTATAACACAAATTCGTAGTGATACAATGTATCCTCTTTAGATACTGTCAATATGAGTACTACCTGTCGTTACAAATCTAAATTGGCGGCACTATTAAATCAAGGACTTTGATTAGGTTGTTTTGGTTTTGTATAGGAAGTATAGCGGCACGCTGATCAGCGGAACTAGCAGTAGTAAGCCTGGAAGTAGCAGCGGCAAGAGTAGATGATTCGCTGTGTAATCGTTGCTTAGCATGATTTTGAGCGCGCGGTAGACTATGACGGCTAGGCAGCCGGCCATGGCTACGTGTGCCCATGCAAATAACCTATCTATGGTCACGTTTGGTTTGGGCGAGGAGCGCAAGTAAAACAGCTGAATGTACAATATTGCCCGCACTACGAACGCCGCTCCAAATACGAGTAATGGGATGAATACGGCCCGGCCCACTGTCACTACGGCCGCACTGTATAACCAAACAAAGTAGTTAACCCCGAGGATTAGGAAGGTGTGCGTCGACTCCCATGTGGCGTGCAG
>JBDSWU010000009.1:0-7746 GCA_039926445.1 Saccharimonadales bacterium (SeqCode) | reverse complement strand
TAGAACATGCCTGAGCGCAGGCTCTCGGTCATTCTTCCGACCATGTCGGCGACCGAACCGCTGCAAGGCACCAGCCCCTCGACACCTTCTGGCACCAATTTTGCGGTACTTTTGTATGATTTGCCATGGAACTCGTCCTCGGCGGCAATGGCCTTGCCGCGCTCCATGGCGCCGAGTGAGCCCATGCCCCGATAGGTCTTGAAACGATAGTCGTGAGCGCCATTAATGATACTTTGGAAGCGATGCGGCACGTCATCCCTGGCTAGCGATACTACTTCGCCTGGGGATTCCTCGGTGGCGGCAAAAAGCCTGCCCATCATGACGGTCGAGGCACCGGCCGCCAGTGCCTTGACGATGTCGCCGTCGTAGTTGATGCCACCGTCAGCGATCAACGGCACATCAGCTTTGCGAGCAATTGCCGCAATCTCGATGATAGCGCTCAACTGGGGCACGCCCATGCCGGACACAATTCGGGTGGTGCAAATGGCGCCCGGTCCCATACCAACTCTTAGCCCGTCGGCTCCAGCGTCAATCAGGGCTTGAGCGGCATCTGCTGTGGCTATACTACCAGCGATAACCTGGAGCTTGGGGAAGGTTTTCTTAATAGCTGCTAGCGCATCGAGTAAGTGGTGGTTATAACCATGGGCAGTGTCTATGACAACTACGTCAACTTTGGCCGCTACCAACGCTTGTAGCCTTTCCAAATAACCGGGACTGGTACCTATGGCGGCGCCAACCAGCAGTTTTTTGACTTTGACACGTCCGACTTCGGCGGCCTGGTCGGCTATAGTCAGATTGCGGTGGATAATGCCAATACCTCCGAGTTGGGCCAGCTTGATCGCCAGTTTGTACTCGGTGACTGTATCCATTGGTGCGGCCACAAGAGGGGTTTTTAGACTAATTCCACGGGTCAACCGCGATGTGATATCAATATCAACACGATCAAATGTAGTTTTGCCAGGCATAAGTAGCACGTCGTCAAATGTTAATGCTGGGCTGCCGATTTTCATAATCTATTCTAACCGTAAGCGTTCCGGCTTGTCAAAAAATATATGAAGACATTAGAGTGTCGGCGATGTAAGCCAGTCAATCACTGCTGCGACTAGAGGCTCCCGACTAACACCACTAAAGTTGTGATCGGCTTCAGCAATCGTACGGGCCGAAATGTTTGGATCGAGCGACAAGTCATTATAATCAACAGTGCCCAGGACATCGTCGTCAGTAGGGATGAGTAACTCGTATGGCTGAACGGCAGCGTAATCTAGCAGCGCCTCGGCGGGCTGTAGGTGCTCGATCTCATCAAAAACACTTTCCGTTATGATCGTCGCCGTGCCGTCACGTCGCGGGATGGACCAGCTACCATCGTTGTTGGTGGCCCCAGGTTGCTCCAGGAAGTACTTGCGAATCTTACTGTCAAATGACAATGGTGGCGCCAACATAACTGCCCGTTGCAGCTCAGGTGGTTGGGCTAGCGCCGCAACGATGCAGCCCATGGAGTGGGCTACCAGTGAGATATCGTGAACACTTCCCTGCTCGCTCAGCCATGCAATGATAGTGAGCAAAGAACATTGTTGATCCTCAAAACTCGTGATGCGCACAGTATTGTCTTCATGTTCATAGTAGTCGAACATAACATAGCCGAAGTTAGACGGTAAAGCCGTAACAATATCGCTGAACAATCCTCGACCAGTCCGTTCAACGCCAAATCCATGACTAAAAACCACCATGTGCTCAGCCAGCTGATAATCAACGTTAATGTCTAGGATAAGACCGGTTGTATCAGTCAGTTTCATACTAAACTCGCTCCGCGTCTATCACAGCACTGGCCTCGTCAAGCAAAGTGTTGACTTCACTAGCCGTCATCGTCCGAAGCTTATTACTGATGTCTAGCCTCAGTGATATGTGTTTGTAGTCACTATCGGCGGCCCGGTATACGTCTACCGGCTCAAGGTTCATTGTAGTCTCGGTCGGTCGTCGTTCATCGACTGCCGCCTGCAATGCCGATAGGACTTGCTGAAAAGGCTGATCTGCATGCACTTTGAGTGTGATGTCCTGCTGAACAATTGGGAACCGAGATAGCGGCTGGTATCGGCCAGAGGACGGGTCGGCAACCGACTTCATCAGATCAGTCAGGCTCAGGTTAAACCCAGCGCTGGCTGATGGAAGCTTGAAATTGCGGCGAACGCTGTGCTTGAACTCGCCAATACCTCCGAGAAGGTTGTCGGTACCACTTTGGAACACTAATGCCGAGCGTGCCGGGTCAAAATACTGGACCGTGGCGAAGTCGACATCAGTTGGCATCGGTCGGAAATCTGGCGTCACTCCAAGCTGATTCAGCAGCTGACACAACTGTAGTTTTGCCTGGAAATAGGCAGCGCCGGCTGGCGCCACTTTGTCTTGGGCGGCATAGACAGCTTCTAGCATCTCAAACTCTACCGGTAATCCTTGGTCGTCGAGGTGCTTGATGTTATGGCCTTTGCCGATCTCGTACAGTACGAACTGATCGTAGCCCGCCTTTAGGTTGGGGTGGACCTTTTCCAGCAGGCTGGGCATCAGGCTCAATCGGTAATATTGTAAATCTGGGCTCAAGGCATTACTAACCTGAAATGCCTGAGACGAATCCTGATTGGCTTTTGTCAGTGTGCTACCGTGGACAAAACTATAAGTCAGAAGCTCGTTGGCGCCTGCGGCCGCCATGACCGAGCGCAGGCGCGACTTTAGCTCGAGCAAGTCATCTCGAGCGGCTGGCATGGTGTCGCGGCGCGGCAACAACTGAGGCAAGTTGTCGTAGCCGTGAAGCCGGCCAACTTCCTCGACGATGTCTTCGCGCAGCTCGATATCGGTACGCCAGAACGGCGGCTTTACCAACAATCCCTTGTCGGACTGCTTAGTTTCGAACTCGACATTGTCGAGCAGGCGCTCGATGTCATCAGTTGATAGCTTACTACCGAGCCGGTCGTTGATGAAGGCCGTACTGACTGGCACTGGTTGGTATTCACGATTCGGCTGATGATTATCCATAATCCTTCCGACGGGCCGTGCATCTGGGCACAATTCCTGAATAAGCTGCACAGCCTTGTATAGAACCGGCGGGCACTGCCACTCAGACTGCCCTTTAGTAAAGCGCGTCACGGCGTCGCTAAAAATACCATGCTCCATGCTACTTCGACGGATGTTGTACATGTCAAAACTGGCGCATTCTATCAGGATGCGTTTGGTGTTTTCGTCTATTTCTGAGTTCTGACCACCCATCATACCGCCCATGCCGATTGGCTGGTCCGCGTCGCAGATCACGATTGCGTCAGCCCGAGGCGCTATGGTTTTGCCAGTTAGCAACGTCAGCGTCTCTTTGGGGCGTGGGTTGCGCACAACTATCGTGGCCTCACCGTCAACAGCCACCTTATCGAAGTCGAAAGCATGTAGCGGTTGACCAGTTAGTAACATCATGTAATTCGTAACGTCAACAACGTTGTTTATCGGTCGAATCCCTAGACGGCTCAAATATGTCTGTAGCCAGACTGGGCTGGGCGCGATAGTTATACCGTCAATCGCCACTAGCATGTAGCGTGAGACAACTTCCGGTATTTCGTTGGTTAGGCTTATACGCATCGAATCGTCTCCCGAGATGGTAACCATGCTGTTGGTATGGGTATACCAATCTGGCGAGCGGAAAGGCCGGCCGAGGATACCAGCGACCTCGCGGGCGACACCGAGCTGACCAAAACAATCCGGCCTATGAGTGAACATCTTGTTTTCGATATCGATAATTGTGTCGTTCAGGCCATAGGCCGTAGCAAAGCTATCGCCTGGACGATGCTCGCCGTCTAGCTCGAGCAGACCTTCGTGGCTGTCGCCAATACCTAGTTCTTTGCCACTAGCCAACATGCCGTTACTGATAACTCCACGAAGCGGCCTGGCACTCAGCACAAACGGCTCCGACTCATCGTGGCTACTCGGAACAACGCTACCCGGCGGCAGCCAGGCGACAAACATACCCTCTCGGACATTAGGAGCACCACAAACAACCTGAACCAGGCCGCTGAATTCACGTTCAACGTGTTCGGTCGTCCGTCCGTCGTCGATTAAGCAAATGTTGAGGTGGTCGGAGTCTTCGTGCTTGCGAACACTAGCCACCCGTACAATGACCACGCTGCGGTATCGTGCTGCCAAATCAACCACCTCATCCACGCCGCCAAGCTGAGCGCCGATGGTAGTGACTAACTTATCAATAGGTGGCAGCTCGAGCGGCATAAACTCGCGAATCCAGTTGAGGCTGACTTTCATGCGAATTGCCTCAGGAAATCCAGACGTCCTGACTCAAAGTGTCGTACATCCTCAACGCCGGATTTCATCATAATCAGCCGCTCTATGCCAATTCCCCAGGCGAAACCAGTGTAAATATTGGTATCGATGCCAGCTTCATGGAGGACATTTGGGTGAACCATACCACAACCGAGTAATTCGATCCAGCCAGACTGCGAACAGATATGGCAGCCCTGCTTATCACAAAACGGGCAGCTCATGGCGAATTCAAACGACGGCTCGGTGAACGGGAAATAGAAGGGCTGAGTTTTGACCTCGAGCTGTTTGCCGTAATAAGCCTGTAGAAAGGTCTTGAGTGTGGCGATCAGATGACCGACATTGACACCCTTGTCGACGTAGACACCCTCTAGCTGGTAAAAAGTATGCTCGTGCCTAGCATCTAGATCTTCATTGCGAAAGACGCGACCGGGGATGACGGTGGCGATCGGTTTGCCGGCCTCAAGTCCAGCCTTGCCGTCGAGCAGAACACGGTGCTGCATCGTCGAGGTATGTGCTGGTGCTATGAAGGCTTTGCCGTCGGTAGTCTGCTGCTGCGTCATAAAGGTATCGTAATCATCGCGGGCCGGGTGCCCCTCTGGGAAGTTAAGCGCGCCAAACATGTGAAAATCGTCGTCAATCTCTCGCGACTCGACGGCCGTGTAACCCATGCGCGAAAAGATGTCGAGCACGATTGCCAGTTCGCGGTTAAGCGGATGGACCGTACCGTTGACGGCTGGCAGCAGCTGCGGTTTCTGCGCCACATTGGTATCAAAAGGTGCAGTGATGTCAATCGGTGGCAACTTCTCGGCCTCCACAGTCGCATCATCAACCAAGGACTGCAGTTCTTGGCGTAGCTGATTGACCTGCTGACCGTAACTGCTTCGATCCTCTGGCGCCACGGTGCGGATACCTTCAAACAAAGCTTTAAGCTCGACGGCCCGCAATATATCTGACTTGTTTTCGAGTTCAGAACAGCGAACGCGGAGAAGCTCGGCGGTCTCGGCTATCTGTTGGTTGTGATAATTCGTACTGTCTTGTGCCATCACGCTCAAGTATATCAGAGGTAGGTAGCGCCTGAACAGGGTTATTCTGATGCACAAATTACACTTTGCGCAAGCAGCCGCAGGGCATACACTAAAACTATAAGCACAAACACACAGCAAGGAAGCAATGCCGACACTGGAAACAACACAAACATACGATCTGTCAGTTATCTACGACGAGCCGACTTCATTGCAACAATTGCCACTACCCTGTCGGCCTTTCCAGCACTTTTATTTTAGCCAACCGGAATGGCTTCGGCCCGGACGTCATGTGTCTATCGAATGGATTGGCAAACTAGCCCACTCCGACTGGGAAGATGTAACGGTTATAAACGGCGAAAATAGCTTCAGCTTTACCCGAAGCTACGTCCGTTTCGAGGAAAACTTGTTGACCGATAGCGGCATTATTATCAGTTCACCACCAGAGTCACCAGCAACTCGTCGTGCGGCGAGCGCTCAGCGGCTAGGATTAGCCTTTATGTTTCGTCCATACGCCTCGTATGAGCCTAACCAGTTCGGCGAGCTGTCACTGAGGCAACGTCCTGACCGACTAATCCCACTAGAGGTGTTTGACAGCTATATCATCAGTCCGCTAGGTCGTGAAGCTCGGTCACAACACCAGCTCGAAGTCAGCCAATCGCCCACATCAGCTTAACTTCGGGTATAATAGGGGTATGGCAAACTTTTCTTTTGATGTGGTGAGTGATTATGACAAGGCCGAGATGAACAACGTCTTCGACCAAACCCAGCGCGAGATCGACAGTCGTTACGACTTTAAGGGGACTCCGGCGGCTATCGAGTGGCTAACCGACAAAACTGGCATCAAGCTGACCGGTAACGGCGAATGGCAAATCGATGCCATCCTCGATATATTTCGCAAAAAGCTGGCAACCCGTGGCCAGAGCCAAAAAGTGCTCGACACTACCCGGGAGCAAGTCGACAGCAATATGAAAACCACCCAGGAAGTTCCCTTCAAGCAAGGCCTCGATCAGGAAAAAGCCAAAAAGATAACTGCCTTAATTCGTGAGCAATACCCCAAGGTAAAACCGCAAATCCAGGGTGACGCCGTTCGGGTCATGAGCTCCAGCAAGGATGATTTGCAATCGGTCATGCAGCTACTGGGCGCAGCCGAGTTCGACTTCCCAATCGGCTTTGATAACTATCGCTAGATAACCGAGTTGCGAAAACGCTGCAGATCACTGGTCACCATCCGCCACCAGTGGGCAATCGGCGTCGATAGCTGATCGTCAAACTCGATCGTCTGTAGGTGGCCACTATTGGCTAGCCCGATATAACCGCCAGGTCGAGCCAGTCGCTGCGCGTGATGTCCGTAGCTAACATGAGCTCGTTCAATAGCAGCAGCGCGTTGCGCCATTTCGCAATCATCAGCCTGCCTAATGTCAGCTCGGTGGTAATGGTACATCGCCAAAACTTCCGACAAAACTTTGCCGTCTTTTAGCCAGCCGACTCGGTTTAGGGCATCGCCCGAAGCCTGTTGTGCGATGTGACGCTCGAGCGCCTCAGTTGCCGGCGCCGGGACAGGAGCCATCGATAGATCGCTGGCAGTTTCGATCAGACGCGTCTGGACGCTACACTCAGGCTGTCGCGCAGTTGGACAGATAATTACTTGGCTGACTGCCTTGGCCACCAGACGCTCATACCAAGGACTGGTCAGCCAGTCGTGTCCGCCCCGACTCTGTTCGGACAATAGATATTCGATAGGCGGTGTCGAAGCGTGACTACCGCCGTATTCACCACTTAAAAATGGTAAAGTGTCGCAGGCTGCGTCGATTATGTCATTCTCGGCAAGAACCCGACCGATATCGGCGCTAGAAACGTTGCCATCTGGTTGTTCATACGATCTGGTCATAGTTATGCTTATAATAGCATATTACGTTACTTTTTACAAGCTATGGATCGGGCCGCCGCCGGATTCACGGACTCATTTTGCAAGCATTAGCGAGAGCAGTTTTAGGCTATACTTAATATATATGCAAGAATACCCCGAACTACTGCAGCAGATGACTGACGTTCTGGCCATGAACGACCGTGGAGACTACACCCAACCGGCTCATGGATTGTACCCTCACCAATGGCTATGGGACAGCTGCTTTATCGCCATCGGCTTGGCACAGGTGGACGTCGACAAGGCCCAGCGCGAACTTAAAAGCTTGTTGCGTGGCCAGTGGCACAACGGCATGTTGCCGAACATTATTTTTCGTCCGGAGGCCAAATACCGGACCGATCGTAACCTCTGGCGCAGTTGGATCAATCCCAATGCGCCAAGCGATGTCGCTACAACCGGCATCACCCAACCACCAATGTTGGCTGAAGCCGTTATAAAGGTTGGCGCCAAGCTAGCCTGGCCTGAGCGCCGCAGCTGGTACGCCCAAATGTACCC
>JBDSWU010000008.1:0-4587 GCA_039926445.1 Saccharimonadales bacterium (SeqCode) | reverse complement strand
CTAGCGCTTGTAGTCGGCCTTTTGGTGTTAAATTTGGATTAACTTGGCCACTGGTTATCCGGTCACGGTTGTGTTCTGATTCGCCGTGACGGATGACATAAAGTCTAGTTGTGGGCATGCTTACACTATAACAAAAACACCACCGGCCGAGACCGATGGTGTTAATGAGAGTCGAGAGACTAAGCTATTGAACTTAGGCAAGTTCGACTGTAGCGCCAGCTTCTTCGAGGGCTTTTTTAGCCTTCTCAGCGTCTTCTTTGGCAGCTTTTTCGAGGACAGGCTTTGGAACTCCGTCAACGATGGCTTTTGCTTCACCAAGACCAAGACCGGTGATGTCTTTGACGGCCTTGATAACTGCAACCTTAGCAGCACCAGCATCCTTCAGGATGACGTCGTATTCGCTTTTCTCGTCGGCAGCGGCTTCACCAGCAGCAGCAGGACCAGCAACAGCAACAGCTGCGGCAGCTGGCTCAATGCCGTATTCATCCTTGAGGATAGTCTTTAGTTCGTTTACTTCTAGGACAGTTAGGCCGGTTAGGCTTTCTGCCAGTTTCTTTAGGTCAGCCATGGGTTGATCTCCTGATTAGTTAAATTAAGCAGTTGCTTTGTCGGAAACACCGTCAAGTAGCGCGTGCAGGTTGCCCGATAGGGCGTTAGTAATATCATGTACAGGTGAAAGCAGCTGTGCAATAACCTGACCGATGAGTTGATCTTTGCTAGGCAGATCCGCCAATGCTTTGACGTCGTTAGCGTCTATGAATTTGCCTTCGGCCGTAAAGGCGCCGACAAATTCTATGGTGGGGTTGAGCTTGGCAAAGTTCTTTAGAATCTGAGCTGGGGCGACTTCGTCTTGGCCGTTGAAGGCGTAGAGGAGCATACCGGTTAGCTCGGACACATCAGCGTCCTTGAGCGTGTCGTTAGCTTGCAATGCTTTGATAACGAGACGATTTTTGACGACTTTGACTTTTGTGCCATTTTCCTTGGCTTCCTTGCGAAGAGCCTGGATGGCTTTCACGGTGGTACCTTGGTACTTGGCAACAACTGTCATTTTGGAAGTACTCAGTAGTTCGCTGACTTCAGCGACTACATCGTTCTTGCCTTGTTTGGTTAATGCCATAGACATCTCCATTACAATTTTTGGTAGAAGGGCGTTCGACCTAATCGCCACATCTGTTAATCGGTTGCCAAACAAAAACGTCTCGTTCGGTAGAACAGAGACGTCTAGACTACTATCTTACGAATCGTAGAGAAGTTTGTACCTAGGTAGCATTCTTAGGTCTGGATTTGCATCTTGACCGCTACTGTCTCTGGCAACTTGATCACTATTTTACACTAGATTGGTTACTTCTTCAAGCTCTACGTAGTGTTGAAGAAGGCTCTGGTCGTCGCGTTCGCCCCAAGGCTCAACTGGTGGCTCTGTTTGCATCCCGAGTGTAAATTCCAATCGACTGACACTGCTGCGTGTCCGCTCGACCCACACTCCCTGACCGAGATTGATCATTTGGACGGGACGAGCTGGTTGGCTAACTGGCTGTGGCAGCGCAGGTGCTTGTCGTAGCTCATCGAGACGCCTGGCGCGCACCGCTTCCAGGTGGGCAAGCATACTAGCGCAACCCATGTAGTCGTCAAAGTCCTGGCTTAGTTCACGATCGACAATTGCCTCGGGAGTGTTGTCGAGAATAGGCGTCAGACTGAAGTTATGTCCAAAGTCTGATGTTGGGCGGGCGGTGCTATGTGGGACGAAGACTGTTTCGGCTGATTTCATTGTATTACTCTTGTGATTACTTTATTGGTTACATAAAAAAAGGCTTCGGTTGAAGCCTTTCGCAAGTGTTGGAGCTGCGCTAGCGGCGAATTCTCGCCTTGGCTTCAACCATTTTGAAGCGCAGCCCGATGCCGGCAATAATAATCATGGCGCTTAGGAGTAGGCTGATGCTTACGAATAAAGTCATACTCACTAGGCTACGCCTGTTGAATAATGATGTCAACAAGCACAACAATTTTGTTGACAAGACGACCCTGTCTGCGTACACTAGCAAACTGTAATGAACACTTACTACGTCACTCGCAAGTTTGTCCAGCTTCACATCATGAAGCTACTTTGTATTGCCAAGCCCGCGTGATCACCTAACAATTGTAACCACCGCCCGGGCTAACCCCCGGGCTTTTTTAATATAAGCAGCCCAACCATGAACACAACTAGCCCCAGCAATGAGTCCAATCGAGCACCGAGCATTCGAGTGCCTGTTGACGGCCCGGCACAAGCTGCTGTCTACGGCGTTATTGACAATTGCCCGGATGTGTTGGACTACGGACAGGCTGAGCAAGTATCGTTGCAACAAGAAGTAGCGGCACTGCAAGCTGGTGCTCACGCCGTTCGTAGCGTCATAAGTTTTGATGTTGATGCTCCGACGCCATGGCAGGTTCCGACAGACAAAGCTGGCACTTGCCTAAACTACGCTTGGGCGATGTCTGGAGTTGTCGAGACATTGGGTATGACCTCTCGGATCGGTTACTGTAATGGACATGTCATGAACGTCGTGGTTGGAAAAACTGGCGCGCTGCATGTCATCAATGCCGATGACTTGCCACATGCCTGGTATTTTGATGCGGTCAATGAGGGCGCAGAAACCATGTTTAATCAAAAGCACGTCGAAGCGATAGCTCAGGTTACAGATAATCACGCAGCGCTAGTGCCACTGAACACTCGAAAGCTGGAGAGCAAAACTATATTGGAGCATAGCACCTCTGGCGACAGGCGAATAACCCCCAAGCCATGGATGGCAGCCGACCACGCAGGGCTAACCGTCATGACACCGTGGTATGCCAAACAGGCTCTGCAGAATCGCGAAGAGCTGATAGAAGCTTTTGACAAGCGGAGCATCCATGCTGCGGGGGCTGTTCTGTACAAAATGGCTAGGCATAACTTTGACCAGGAATCACGACCGGCGGCCAATCCGATACTAGACAAGTTTTTGCGTCTCACCCGAATATGGATCCGTGACCAGACGATTAGCGAGGTTCAGGTGGGTAAAACAATAGACAGCTACAATCAACTGGTTCAGCCTACCAAGCAACAACAAATGCGTTTCGGAGATAGCTGGCGATATATGGCCCAGTGGCGTGGTTCAGAGGCTGCAATCGCACGGGCAGATGAGTATTATCGACGGGCTCAAGCGTTAGGCTGCCAGCAACACACTCCAGACATGACACTTGGAGCAAAAATGCGCAAGCTCAAAGCAATGCAACCGCGTCACTGACCGAAGTTGACTAATTCAGACAGTAGTGTAAAGTAGATAAGGAATTTGAGAGACATGAAAACAACTAATACAAGTTACGAAGCGAACACTAGACCAGATTTGCAGATAGTGCACAACATTGATCCTAATGATCTGCAGAAATTATGGTTAGCTATCAACGTACCTCAAGCAGAGCAGCCATCGGATGTAGTGCCGGATGACCTACGTGGCGTCCACTATGCACTCCAGAACTTGCAAAAGTTTCGCGATGGTGAGACGAGCAGTTATCAGCACGCCATAGTTCAGGACTCAGATCCTATGTTTTTGCGCGGATTAGTGGCCCTAGAATTTGCCAAAGCCGGCGATATCACCGGCTTCGTTAATCCACGGGCTCTGGGAATAGTTGCAATATTTTCAGGACTTCGACAGGCCGATGGACGACAATTCGGCTTGTCCCGTACACCGGCAGCTCATGCTAAATCGGTGCTGATCTACGAAGCAACACCAATTAGCTAGACTTGCTGTCGAGTTGTTTGAGTTTGAACTGAGTGTAGCGTTCAGCGGCTAGTCGAGTCAGTTCGGCGTCTTCGTCCTGGTTGACGAATTTCATAGCTTCGGCCAATATGGGGTGGACTTCTGCGAGTTTTTCGTGCATTTGGAGCACTAGTTTGCGGTAACCTGGATGGCCTTGAGGTGTCGTCCTTAGCTCATGCAGGTGGAAGGCTTCACGGGCGTTATAGGTAATCTTCCAACGCATTCGGTGACCGAGGAGGGTCGCATACTGAGCCTCCAATACGTAGCCGGCCTGTTGTAGCGCACTATAGAGTTTCAAACTGAGGTCAAAACAAGCCTCGAACTGCTCTGTCAGACCGGCTTCCTCTATGAGCTTCGGTACTTCGTAACCAAAGCGTGGGGTTAGTGGTTGCCAAGTTAGGTCGTCAACCATCCTGTGGCGTTGCAGATCACGGAAAATGCCATAATCGCACACTAGATCCCAGCTATAGTGGGCTTTTTCTAGGGCACGCCCGGGTCGGTGGCGACGGTTGAGACGCTCGCCTATATACGTCTTCATGACATTCGATTTTTGATCATACGACCAACCACTAGTGATTGACTGTAGCTGTTCCAGTGGTAAATCGCTGTGCTCGTAAAGCATGTCGGCAGCTAGCAGTAGCTCGTTCTTGGGCCAATAATCTACTAATGAAACAGCCGGGCTATCGCTCGCGGTGTGAGTACCGTCTAGGTAATCTTCAGCCAATTTGGCCACGGCTGAACGGGTGTTCGCCTGGTAGGCGACCATGGCGCCACCACGTTCTGGCTTGTCGGCTCGTTGCAGGAACATAGGCAC
>JBDSWU010000007.1:0-8030 GCA_039926445.1 Saccharimonadales bacterium (SeqCode) | reverse complement strand
CCACTGACGCCCTAGATTGGACCGAAAGTGTCAAGCTGGCCCAGAAAAACTGGATTGGTCGTAGCCAGGGCGCCGACATTGACTTCCAAATCGACGGTTCTGATACAAGTATCACCGTATTTACTACTCGCCCCGACACCATATTCGGCGCCACATTCCTAGTTTTGGCGCCCGAACACGAGCTACTGAAAGGCTTAACAACAGAAGAATATCGCTCTGAAGTAGACGGCTATATTAAGGCCACCCAGCTCAAGTCGGAAATTGATCGTCAAGCTTCCAAAGATAAAACCGGCGTTTTCACTGGTAGCTACGCCATAAATCCGATTAATCAAGCCAAAATCCCAATCTGGACCGCCGATTACGTACTATCAGGCTACGGCACCGGCGCCATAATGGCCGTTCCCGCCCACGACGAACGCGACAACGAATTCGCCGACAAGTACAATCTGCCCATAGTAGAGGTGATCGATGACGATAAGCTGATCAATAGTGGTGACTATGACGGTCAAGAACCGTCTAAGGCCAATAAAAATATAGTCGAACAATTAGTTGGTGAGGGTTCTGCGAAGCGGAAGATCAATTATAAGATGCGCGACTGGAGCGTTAGCCGGCAGCGCTACTGGGGCGCGCCGATCCCGATGGTTGACTGTCCGAAGTGCGGCAATGTGCCAGTGCCAGAGGACCAGTTGCCGGTTATTTTACCGGAGCTCGACGATTTTGCGCCGAGCGGTGATGGTCGAAGCGCTTTAGCCAGGGCCAAAGATTGGCTGGTGGTTGACTGTCCGAAATGCGCCGGACCGGCCGAGCGCGAGACTGACACGCTCGATACCTACATATGTAGTAGTTGGTACATGTTCCGCTATCTCGACCCGCACAACCAGCAGCATATATTCGATAGCGCCACGATTAATAAGTGGATGCCTATAGACTTTTATAACGGCGGCGATCACGCTACGGCTCATCTGTTGTACGCCCGGTTTGTGGCGCGATTTTTCACCAAAATCGGTCTCAGCGACAACCCCGAACCCTTTAAGCAAATGCTGTTTAATGGCAAAGTCACAGCCAGTGACGGAACTATGTTCAGTAAGTCCAAGAGCAACGGTGTCGATCCGTTGGAGATTATCAAGCAGGGTTATGGTGCCGATTCTCTGCGTACCTACTTGATGTTCGCAGCACCGCTGGAGTTATGGGCCAAGTGGGATGCCAAGGGTGTGCCAGCCACTCACCGCTTCTTGTCTCGTATCTGGAACTTGGTGCAGGAGTACCGCGAAGCGCCAAACGGTGAGACGCCAGCAGATTTGCAGAAGTCCATATTGCTGGTGACGCACCGGATGATCAAGAAGGTCACCGAAGATCTAGAAACGAGCTCCTACAATACAGCGATCGCCGCCGGCATGACGATGACAAACGAGCTCTACAAATTAAAGTCACAAAACCTGGTCCAAAACGATGTCTGGCTACAGGCCTTAGAGGCGATTGTTGCTTGTGTGGCGCCGTTAGCCCCGCACACTAGCGAGGAGCTGTGGCACCAGCTCGGCCATAGCAGTTCAGTGCATCGAGATAGCTGGCCGCAGTACAACGAAGATTATCTAGTAACAGATGATATGACGATCGCAGTTCAAGTAAACGGAAAGTTGCGTGGAGAGATCACGGTTGCGGCCGACTCTGATGAAGCAGCCGTACTGGCTGCCGCCCGTGACGATGACAAAGTAGCAGTTTATATCGAAGGACTGACAATCCGAAAGTCGATCTACGTGCCTGGTAAAATCGTCAACTTCGTCGTCGGCTAGTAGGTTATTAAATTTTGCTTAAAAGCGCGTTTTGCTCACAGGAAGGTTAAGGTTACGAAAACAGCGTTTAGGGTTGTTTTTAAGGTGTTTTTAGGCTATACTGTGCTCAAGAATTAGCACAAAAATGTGCATTGAAAGGAAAGTTAACACTATGGGCAAACCAAAGAAACGAACCAGTCCACGCAAAACCGGCACCCGCCGCAGTCACCTACTGCTCGAGCTGGCTCGCAAGGTCAACACCAAATCACCAGTCAAAGTTCGTACGACAGTACGCGAATCTAGCAAAATCGCCTAGTTTCACCTCTGTAACACAAAGGATTTAACAACTCATGGCATCGAACCGACATCTCGGCCGCATCATAGCACTTCAGACGCTCTACGAAGCTGAGTTTCGTGTTGAAGCCGCCGACGGAGAGTTTGTGATTGCCGATGTTCTGGAGCGCAACATCGCGCGCTATGCTGACATGGTCGATGACGTTGCTTTTATCAAGCAGCTGGTTGCCGGTGTGCAGCAGCACGCAGCGGCGCTCGACGCCACGCTGCAGCCCGTTGCGCCTGAGTGGCCAATAGATCAGATAGCCAGGATGGACCGGCTAGTGCTACGTATCGGGCTGTACGAGTTGCAGAACGAAGCCGATGTGCCACCCAAGGTCGTTATCAACGAAGCCGTTGAACTGGCCAAGGCTTTTGGTGGCGACAACTCCAGCAAATTCGTCAACGGCGTGCTCGGCACATTGCTGCGCCATCGCGATGAAGCCGCTGGCACAGTTCCTGATAAAGTAGCCGTCAAGCCAGTCAAAAAACCGGCCAAAGTTGCCAAAGTCACAACTAAAGCCACAGTTAAAGCCAAAGCCAAGCCAAAGAAAGACAAGTCATGAAGCGCCCCAAGCCGCTAAAGCCACTGAATGGTTTGCGTAGTCTAGTCGGCAAGCGCCGACCGGTTATCGTCGAGGTCGTGCGCGAGACAACATCTGGCGGTATCGTTTTTCGTCGAGCAGCTGAAGGCAAAATCGAAGTCTTGCTGATCCAGGACGCCAAAAACCGCTGGACGATTCCCAAGGGACACGTCGAGCCAGGCGAGGAGCCAAAGCAGACTGCCGAGCGTGAAATTCGTGAGGAAACTGGATTGCAGGAGATGAAAATGTACAGCTGGCTCGGCAAAGTCAACTTCCGCTATCGTCGGGCACATACGTTGGTACTGATGTCGATGCACATATATCTAGTCGAAGGGCAGGGCGACACTGATCAGCTGGAGGGCGAAGACTGGTTGACCGATATAAAATGGATGCCGGCTACTGAGGCCGTCGACAAAATCGCTTACGACGATATAGGCAAATTGATTTTAGTTGGCATGAAAAAAGTCCGGAGCGGCAAACTCTAACATGGACACTTCGGTTTATCAAACATTTGCCCAAGACGTGCTTCACGTTAGCTTTAACAACCACGAGCTGCTTGTTACGGCCTTTACTCACCGTTCGTACCTCAATGAGCATAAAAAGACTGTTTCGGCCCACAATGAGCGCTTGGAATTCCTGGGTGATGCCGTGCTGGAGCTGGTTGTTACGGAGTATTTGTACTCCACCTACGATGAACCTGAGGGCGTGCTCACCAACTGGCGCTCCAGCCTGGTGCGTACCGAATCTATCGGCGCGGCAGCCGCCAAGTTTGGCTTTGAGCCATTGCTGCGACTGAGCCGCGGAGAAAAGCGTGGTACCGATCGAGCTCGAGCCCAAATATTAGCCAACAGTTTTGAGGCCGTCGTCGGCGCTCTGTATCTAGACCAGGGCTATGACGTCACCAAGACATTCATCACCGAATCAATCATTAGTACCTTTGAGGAAATCTTAAAAACCGGCTCATGGATGGACGCCAAATCGCATCTGCAAGAGCTTGCCCAAAGCCAGGACTCAGCGACCCCAGTTTACCGCGTACTTAGCGAGGAAGGTCCCGACCACGACAAGGTCTTCACCGTCGGCGTCTACGTCAACGACACTCTCCGTGGCCAAGGTGATGGCCCAAGCAAACAAGCCGGCCAGCAGAAGGCCGCCGAAGCTGCCCTCGTTAGCTACCAATCTAAATAGCAGCCGGTTGACAACAGGGGCGGTTATCTGTAGAATAGTCTAGATTGTCTTAGCAACTTTTAATAGCAGAGACGAAGGAGATTGAATGTTAGTAATTCGCATGCAGCGTACTGGCCGTAAAGGTCACGCCATGTTCCGCGTAGTAGTCCAAGACTCGCGCCGGACCCCAACCAGCGGCAAAATTGTTGCCCAGCTGGGAAGCTATGATCCACACGCCAAAGCCCTAATCCTGAACAAGGAAAAGGTCGAATTTTACCTAGAGCACGGCGCTCAGCCATCTGACCGGGCGGCTCGCCTGATCGCTGGCGAAGGTATCAAACTGCCTGATTGGGTCAAAGCCCCTTCACAAAAAACACGTACTGTTCGACACGCAGACAAACGCCGCAGCACGGCTCCGGCTCCAGAAGTTGAAGCCACTGTTGAAGCCCCAGCAGCAGAACCATCTGAAGCACCAGCAGAGACTCCAGCCGAAGCTGATGCA
The DNA here is from genome assembly GCA_039926445.1 of Saccharimonadales bacterium (SeqCode). Lineage (GTDB taxonomy): Bacteria > Patescibacteriota > Saccharimonadia > Saccharimonadales > UBA4665 > JBDSWU01. The sequence continues at coordinate 3,678 of JBDSWU010000007.1, read as the reverse complement.
GTCGCAGAGCCCGAAGCAATCACTCCAGCCGAAGAAGCTGAAACTACAACTGAAGCCTAGTTTTAGTCTTTTCTAGTACTTACAAATAGTTGCAGAAAACTGTCTTTTGCGGTTTACGTGGGCGAAATTTTTTACTCCGTCGCTAATTGCAGTTTGCTATACTTAGAGCATACCGTAACGAAAGAGGGACCCGCCTATGACTAACAGCATTGACCAACAGTTCGTAGAATTTGTCGTAAAATCCCTGGTCGGAAATCCTGATGCAGTTGTTATCGAACGCCGGATTGACGAAAAAGGCGTTTTGCTCGAATTGACCGTTGACCCCGAAGATCTGGGCAGAGTGATTGGCAAACGTGGCGCGACTGCTCAGTCTTTACGGACGCTGCTGCGTGCTCTGGGGACTAAGAATGATGCTCGGTATAACCTCAAGATTATCGACAATGGTGAGCCGCGTGAGCATGATGATCATCAGGATCGCCAAGATAACCACGAGCATGACGATCAAGGCAGTGCATCGTCCGCCACACCGACTAACAATGATGATCAAGTGGCTCCACAGGACGATACTACTGCCAACAGCACACTGAACGACGAGCTCGGCATTGACGATGAGCGGACTGCGGTTTCAGGCGCCAGCGAAGACGAAGACCGTCTTAGTAAGACTCGGCAGGAATTAGCTGATCTCGATGATCTTGATGTGTAAATAACCTTGCGTAGCCTTAGTTGTCAGGCGTATACTCGGTCTAAGTCACGATTGGTGGCCGATCTTTCAAACAAAAACCAATAGCTCTGCGAGCCAGTCCCAGCAATGAGATTGGGAGCTTTATGTGACAAAACAACCTTCGGAAACGGGGGTTGTTTTGGTTTGGTGTTACAATACTACGATGAAAATACAGATTATAACCTTATTCCCAGACATGTTCACCGGAGTTTTGGGTAGCAGCATGCTATGGAAGGCTTCCGATAAGGGCATAGTTGAGTATTCGACCCTTGATTTACGCCAGTTCGGACTAGGCCCACGTCGCCAGGTCGACGACACCCCTTACGGCGGTGGCGACGGCATGTTGCTGATGGTAGAACCACTGCTGGCCGCCATAAACGCTGCCAAGCAGAATGACCCACTGGCGCGAGTTATTTTGCCAACTCCACGTGGCAAAGTCTATCTCCAGTCCGATGCCAAACGCTTGGCAGCTGCCGAACAGGGCTTAATCATCATTTGCCCGCGCTATGAGGGTTATGACGAACGTATAACGAAGTGGGTCGATGAGCAAGTCTGCATTGGCAACTATGTACTGACTGGCGGGGAATTGCCGGCTATGATCGTTATTGACTCGGTTGTGCGCTTGCTCCCTGGCGTGCTCGGTGGGGAATCGTCAGCGGACATCGAATCGTTTCAGCAAGATGATGTCAGTGTTGAGTTTCCGCAGTACACACGACCCGAAGACTTTCAGGGGATGCCAGTCCCAGCAGTGCTACTGAGCGGTCATCATGCTGAGATTGCCAAGTGGCGTGACACTGAATCTCGTTAAAACGTGACAATGCGCCACTAGTTCATTTGCAAGTTGAGCGTCGAGCGTTGACTATTTGCTGCACTCGGGCCGGTGCTATTAGATGATGAATTCTGGATATCACTACTAGGACTGGCGGTCTGGGGGTTTTGGGTGTTTCTAGGGTTGGAAACTTGCGACGGCGATGAGTCGCTTACTAGTGACGGACTGGTGCTGGAACTCGGCTGGCTAACATCAAGGTAAGGTAACGGTGCCTGACTGCTCGGCAACTTTGACTCCGAGGGCATTTCTATAGATGTCGTTAAGCTGCTGAGTTTGGCCGTCGGTAACTTTGAAGTGGCAGGTGCAGCGCCGCTGTTGAACTGTGCGTAGGAGAGGCAGAGAAGGGTTGACACAACTATAGGTAGTCCAACAATTACCAGGCGATGATTAGTCACTGAAAGCCTGGCTAGTTGTGATCGCTGCTGCATCCAAATCCCCCAATAAGCAAGTAATATTGTGTGAGAGTTATATTTTATCACAAAAACGCAAGCTTTATAAGAGATCGCGGTACAATGCAGCCATGGTTATTCGCCGAAAACTACCTAAACGCCGACTATATGCAGCATTGGTTACAGGTATATTGATATTGGGCGTGAGCTTGACGATGCGCGCCCTATCTCAGCCAGTTGCTGGAAAAAATTCTGATATTGATGTGCCATATACCATCTCTAAACCCAAAAATCTGGCACAGCCATCTGTCACGGTCACTAACGATTATTTTGTGCTGCCCCTGCCGACCGGCTATCGCCAAAATTCTAGTCAGACAGACGCGGCCGATGCGCGCTACACGACAAGATTGGTTAAGCCATCGACTAGCGGTTCACTTTTGGTAACTATAGCTATCGTCGACACGCCACCCGGCGGCATGCAACAGCTAACTACCTATCGTTCACGTAGCCAGTCGCCACAGCTGTATACGGTCACCAACCAGTTTGTAGGCGACCAACAGGTGACAGCATTTGAGCGACGTGATGGTGCCGCCGGCGAAGCTGTGGTCTATTGGCCTCATGGCTCGGTTGTCGCTACCATAGCCGTAACAACCAGCCTGCAATCAGCAGATGACTCGGCAGCAAATCGCGAAGTGCTACTGACGCTACTCGAGGGTTGGCGCTGGCAATAGTTGAGACAAACATGCTAGTGTTAAGTCATGAACATGGTGTTATCGGTGTTGCAGACAGGGCTTTTGACATTTTTCGCGGCCTTGCCGGCATCATCTCCCCAGACCAATAGCTATGGACTGCAAAGCTATGGCTTTGGTAGTGGCGGCGTCGTTAACAGCAAAACCACGACATATTCGCTAGATGGAATCACCGGCGAGATTAGCGGCAGGCCACAGACGTCGACTGGCAATACGAGCAATCTAAAGTCCGGCTATGTCGAGTCCAGGCAAGCCAACTTGCCGAAATTGCTGTCTAGCGACAACGCTTCCGGCATTTACTACAATAAGCTACATTTCGTTGTCGACACGCAGGGTAATCCGAGCGATGCCAAGTATCTAATAACAGTCAGCTTGAGCAGCAGTGTCGATACTAACAACAACTTTACTGGCGGCAACCAATACCTTATGCCTGACGGTACGCTGAGCTCGACACTGAGCCTCAGCGCTTACCAGACGTATGCAGCTCTGGGCGGCAGTGGCGGCGGCCTAATAATCGGTTTGGACCAGAATACTCACTATTTTATTCACCTAAAGGCGACCCAGTGCGCTTACACTGAATCTGGATACGGGCCGGTTACAGACCAGCAGACAGCGTCGGCGACGCTTAGTTTTAGCTTGGAGACAAGCACCAACCCGACCCCACCCTTCACTATTGCTCTGGGCACTCTGGCAGCTGGCAATGTCACAACCAGCGCGCAAACCATCAATACGACCCTGACGACTAACGGCGCCAGCGGCGGCGACGTTTACATCAGTGGCCAGAATGGGGGCCTGAGAAGCCCGTCAACCGCTTACAAAATAAATGCCGTGTCTACCGACCTAGCCTCAGCCGCAGAAGGGTTTGGCGCCAGAAACAACAGTGTAGGCCAGACGAGCTGCAGCACCTATAGTGTCGTTGCGCCCTACAATGTCTCAGGAACAAATGTTGGGATTGTTGATTCGACGACACGCAGCCTTTACACCTCCAGC
>JBDSWU010000006.1:0-4873 GCA_039926445.1 Saccharimonadales bacterium (SeqCode) | reverse complement strand
GCTCGTTGCAGGAACATAGGCACTATTTTTCTACCCTGATTAAGTAGATCTTCGCCAGTAGCTCGAGCCTCGGGTAGCTCATCGGCCATCAGATGCATGATTAAGCTCTCGAGCGCCTGTCCTGAGGCGTAGATGCCGACCGTAGACTTGGTTGCTACTGGTAGTACAGCCCTGACAGCGTCACAGGCCTGGGCCCGTGTCGCACCCTGCCATGCGACGTCCCGTTCGGACTCAGGCACCGAGGATTTGCTACGAACATAGACTGTCAGGCTGCGGACCATGGCCGAGTAAAGGTCGAACAGAGTATCCATAGCCTCGATGTACTGCTTGCGGACAGCTGGCTTGAAATGCTTTGGGACGTGGTAACGATAGTGACCATTGACATCTTTCTGATCAAAGTAGATGTAGCGAGTTGATTGCTCTAGATATGCGGCCAGACGGCCCCACTCCAATTTTTTAGTCAACAGGTTTGAGGCATTCTCGACGACAAAGTGGATGCCGCCGAGTTGCTGCACCGAATCGTCGCCGTAAGCTGTAATCACTCTTTCGAGAAGCTTTCCGTCCTTGCCTTCCTTGCCGGCAAATTCATCGAGCAAGGTTATGCGCATATCATCGCCCCTGCGCGAAAGACGGGCCATGGCGGCGGCGATAGTTATCGGGCTGAGTTTGTCGGTGAAAGCGTAAACGTTGCCGGTGGTGCTAGTCACGGCACCGTCTAAGTATTGCTTACCGGCTTGTGTCACGCTAAAGCGGCCAGATTTATCTTTGGATACAAGTGGTTGGTCAGGGTCAACCACGGCAACATCGTTCGGTTGGCTCAAAGTTTCGACTTCCGCTAATGGTGGTTCGTGAGGCGCAGCTAATTTCTGCTCCAGGACCGTCTTTACAGACGTCGCTGGTGCTGCCAAACTGGTGCTCGTGGTGCGGTCGGCCAAAGACTCTGAGACCAGTTTCCATATCTGACTAGCAACGTCATCAGCCGTAGTGGTCGCAAATACAACTGGCAAGTTCCGCTGTTTAGCCTCCCAAAGGTAGCCAGATCGTACCCGCTCCAGAAAAGCTTCGTCTAGGTTGTCGAAGCGTTCACCGTTGTAGCGGTCGCTAGTCCGCTGGCGCAACATAGAAACAGGTGCATCGAGCACGATGCATAGATCAGGCTCAATGCCACCAACAGCAAAACTTATGATGTTATTGATGGTGTTATAGTCTGGAACATCGCCGCGACCATAGTATTGCAAAGCTAAAGTTGTCAGATAATTACGATCAACCAGGCAGATTATGCCCTGTTCGACGCTTTGACGGATGATTTGTAGACTTTGAGCCCGAGCCGCGTTGTATAGCAGCACCTCAGTGCGGGTGTTCATAGGGTAGCGGGGGTCTTGGGTCAGTTGGCGGATTGCTCGAGCTGTAAGGTCACTCTGACTGTCCGGCTCGCGCAGCGTTCGCACAGGCAGTCCAGCAGCGCGCAAACGACGTTCTAGCTCAATCAGTTGCGTAGTCTTGCCTACACCTTCTGGCCCTTCCAATACTATGTAGCGGCCCTTATTCATACGGTAGGCCTTCGATTTTCTGGGGTAGGCTGCGTTGATCACGGTAAGCTTTAGGCAACATCATGTCAGGGGACCATGTTTTTATAATCGTCTCTAGATCGGTCCCCTGCTGGTATTTGCCGCTGTAACCATTGTCACGGCCCGAGCCGTAATTGCCATCAACTTCCCCAGTTTCGTGGAAAATAATCTGAGCGGTACGTTCGCCAACCGGCAACAGGATAGTTTCACGCTCATTTAGGTTGTAGATTTCGAGAGTCAGTCGGTTGATGTAGCCAGGGTCAATCCAGCCGGCGTCAAAACAGACGGCTATGCCGTTACGGCCCCAGCTGCTGCGGCTGCGGACTTCGCAAGCTCCCGGTGGACGAATGCCAAAGAATTCGTGGGTGTGTGCCAGGATGCGCTCTCGCGGCTTCAAGCTAATAACCGGGTGATCGAGTGGTATGTTGGCGACTGGCTTGAAGCCATTCAGAGCACACCACTCTCCGTGAGGCATAGCTTTATAAGGTCCGTCAAAGTACCGCTCGACATCTTCTTTGTCAAAAGGATTGTAAATGGTACGGTCGTTCATCTTTTCAATACGATAATAGTAATAGCCAAGCGTCACGTCCAGACTGGCGTGTGAAACTTGCTTGGGGTCGAACGGATGACAGACGATATGATCTTCATCAATTGCCGCGCGGATTTGGGTATTGCTATAAACGGACACTGGCACCTCCACTGGTCTGCCACCTATTTTAGCGTTTGATACGCCAAAAACGCAAGTACAATAATAATGTGATTTTTACGCAAATAGATGTTTAGATGCTTAAGCTTTGGATTAACATCAATATTCTTAGTTTTCAGCATTTTCTTCCAGTACAATAACGTCATGACTCGATCTACACCTAGCGCTGGCTCGCAGCTGCGTCGCTTCCTGACTGCCCGATTGATTAGCTTACTAGTAATTGCTCACGGGGCCCTGATACTACTGATAACAGTCCATGAGACCACTAGTCAGCACCGTCCAATCCTAAGTGGTAGCACCATCGCTCAGTATGACGCCCCACTTCTGATAGGCATAAGCCTGTTGTACATCGGCATTTTACTGGCTCGGCGCAAGTATACCGCTTGGGTAGTGACCGTTACTATCTACGTATTTTACCTCGGCTTGGGTGTTGCCAGTTTTCAACTGGCTGATGACAGGGGCATCCTATCGGAACTGGTCATACTGAGGACTTTAGTTTTCCCATTGCTCATACTTGGGCTGTTGGCGGTATATCGTCGTGAATTTGTTGTCCGTAGTGACCCCCAGGGTCTGCGGGTTGGAGTCAGGACGGCGACCCTAGTACTAACAGCCGCATTACTGTATGGAATAACCGGCTTTACTTTGCTCGATAAGACTGATTTTCACGAGGAAATTGGATTTGCAGCTGCGGCCCACAATACTATCGACCAATTTGGGCTGACAACCAATCACCTGGTTCAGCCGCATACTCGACGCGCCCAAGTATTCCTCGATTCCTTGTCAGTCGTCAGTGTCGGTGCGGCAATCAACTCCTCCCTAGCTTTCTTTCAACCTCTGCGCAGCCGGCGTCACGCTTCAGTTTCTGAGCGTCAACGAATGCACGAACTGCTAGCCCGCTACGGTGCACCGAGCGAAGACTATTTCAAGCTGTGGCCGCTTGATAAACAATACTTCTTTAGTTCAGACCAAACATGCGCTCTTGCTTACCATGTCTGGCGAGGCAACGCCATATGTCTGGGCGATCCTGTCGGTGCGGAGTCATCGTTTGGTCGGTTATTGTCAGAATTTAATGACATCTGCTATCTCAATGACTGGCAGCCGGCCTTTGTTCACACGCTCAGCAAGCACGAGGACATATACGGTGCGCAGGGCTATCAATTGCATGCTATAGGCCGCGAGGCAGTAGTTGATTTGGAGCATTTTACGAGCCAAGTCGTTCGCAACAAATACTTCCGCAATATACGCAATCGGTTCAATAAGCAGCAATGGACCGCCGAACTTCTCCAACCACCGCATAGTCCGGCCTTAATTGCTCGGTTGAGAGTTGTTTCTGACGACTGGCTTCAGCGCGGCGACCGGTCAGAGCGAGGCTTCGCCATGGGCTACTTTGATGACGACTATCTGCAACAATGTTCGATGATGGTGGTGCGTGATGCTGCCGGCACGATACAAGGCTTTCTCAACCAACTACCGGCCGAATTTGACAGCCATGAAGCAACATATGACTTGCTACGCTTCTGCGAGCAGCGAACAGGCAATGTAGCAGACTATCTGCTGCTTAGTTTTGCGGAACAGCTTACTGCTGCTGGCTACTCAAAGCTGAACCTAGGACTGTGCCCCCTAGCCGGCCTAGACGACAGCGATGGCCTAATCGCCAATCTCATGCGTTTCGCCTACGCCAACGGCGACAAGCTGTTTAGCTTCAGCGGGTTGTACCGCTTTAAAAACAAATACGAACCAGAATGGCGACCACGCTACGCCGCTTATCGAGGCGGCATCAGAGGATTCTCACGGGCCGTGACTGCTCTTACTCGCATAATGCGCGTTTGCTAGTCAAAGCTTAGACTGTAGCTAAATCGACTTTGATCGATGGCCCCATGCTGGTGCTCAGATGGGCTGCTTTGAAGTAACCGCTCTTGACGCTAGCTGGCTTGTTGGCCTTGATGCTAGCCAGAACTGCCTGGATATTAGCCATCAGCTGCACTTCAGAAAAGCTGACTTTGCCAACTGCCAAGTGTACGATACCGGTGCTATCAACTCGATATTCGACTTTGCCGGCCTTTGCCTCGGCAACAGCCTTTTGGATGTCGGTAGTGACTGTGCCACTCTTAGGATTAGGCATCAGGCCGCGCGGCCCAAGTGTACGAGCGTATTTACCGAGTTTTGACATCAGTGCTGGAGTACAGATCAGAACGTCAAAATTCAGAACACCCTTTTCTAGTTCGCCAAGTAGGTTGTCGACACCTGCGATGTCGGCACCAGCTGCAATAGCGGCAGCGTCGTCCTCAGTCAACACTGCAATACGGACAGTACGTCCGGTACCGTGTGGCAAGACAAGATTGTCGCGGATGTTTTGATCAGCCTGTCTCGGGTCAACGCTAAGGTTGATGTGCATTTCTACACTGGCATCAAACTTGACGTGACTGGTTCTCTTGGCCAACCCGACGGCTGCGTCTAGTGAGTACTGTTTGTCTGCAATTACGGCTTCTGCCAGCTTTCGGAAACCCTTTCCACGGCGCTCGAGACGACTCCGGGTCGGGTTACTGTGTTGCTTTGGTCGCTCGACTTCGTCGGCATCAACCGACTTGCGCTCTTCTTT
>JBDSWU010000005.1:0-9178 GCA_039926445.1 Saccharimonadales bacterium (SeqCode) | reverse complement strand
TTGCTCGACGGCATCTGGCGAAACTAGTAACTCCATGGTTTGGGCGGTCATAGATGCCAGCAGTTTTTTCTGACTCGAAGTATAGCTTGTGTGCACGCCTCCAAAGATCATCTGTTCAAATGCCTTAGCACGATCGTCATATTTAGGCGCGTTATCTGACAAGGACTCAGCAATAGTGTCGGGATACCGAGCGGCAGTCTTGTAGTTGGCGATGACTTCGGCCGCAAGTTTCATATTTTCTGGCGTCAGCGGTATGGCATTGTTGGCCATAAAACTTTTAATGCTGGTGTCGGCAATGGCGTCCATGACTTTAACTGCTATAAGATTTCCAGATGGCGATCCTGAGGCAGCTTTACTAGTTTCGTTCTTGGCAGCTGCCGTAGCTCCGGCATGCATCAGTGTTCGGCCGTAGCCGGCAGCCTCAGCTGGCGTCTGCGGAGCAGCCTTAGAATAATTGGCGAGTTTAACTATCGGCTGCTCGGTGGCGCGCGGTCCGATAAACTCAGCCGACACGATCGCCGGTCGATCACCGCGCGGTGCGGGCGCTTGATTTATACTCGGGATGTTCATAGCCAGTTGGCCCATAATAACACCGCCGGCCATCACCATGACTGCTGCTGCTTTCAGCTGCTGGGGGTTGAACTCTTTGGCAGCCAAAGGACTTGACTCATGATAATCACGTTGTCTGCCACGGGTTTCTAGCTCACGATAGGCATCGATTACCGCTTCGCTCAGCTGGGCCATAGCTGATGGCTTAGGATTGTCTGCCAGAACTTGGGCCATGATGGCCCGTGCTTGCGAAACAGCCTTGCTCTCGGGGTGATTTTTGACCGACTGGGGCGTATAAGCCACTGATTGCATCACCAGCTTGAGGTTCTCGGCTACTGCCGGGAGAGGCTTGGTAACCGTACCGTCCAGCGCTGCTCCAATATAAGTGTCCAAGGCTGAAAACAAACTTCTTGATAATTCTTCAAATTCTTGTGCCTTACGAGCCATCACCGCCTCGGGGCGTGTTGACTGAAAGTATTCGTGAGCTGAACGCAGGATATCCTTAGCTTCGTTAGGACTGGTGTCGGCTAACGCCTGGTAGTAGGGTCGCACACTGTCCATATACTCTGCCCACTCGGCATCATCGGGGTGCTTGCGGTTAAGTTTCCACTCAGTAGCAGCGCAATCCAATACGTTTTGTGATGGCGGCTGCGAGCCTTGTGTGCCCACGCCTTCCATCGCTTTCCAGTTAGTCTGCCCTTGTTCTGGCTGCCACATTGCTAGCGACCTGCCCCGATTTGAGCTGTTGCAATATTAACTGTGCTCGAATCGACAGTTGTTGCACTGTGTTGCAATGCTAACATCTCGCGGGTGGCGGCTTGGGTCAGAGTACAGTCATTGTCCCCATTAATTTTCAGCTCATTTTTGGCGACACCAAGCTTATTGGCGAGCTCGTCTTTGGTAGCAACGGTGGCTTGTGGCAATGTAATGCTGTCGACTGCCGTCGGTTGACCATACTGATCGACGATACGCACCTGTATAGGGCGATCAAGCAGCTTGGCCACGGTCTCACGGGCAGCTGGTTGCTTTATGGCGGCGAGCAGGACTTGCTGAGTCAGTAACTGATTGCGAACTTGGTGCGCAATCGCTGACGGTATAAGCGGTTCGAGAGCAGGTGCGCAAGCGTTACCCCAACTTGCCTGGGCATAATTGATGATCTCGGCAGTGCTTTGACCACTATCGTCGCCGGTCAAAACGTGAGCGTAGCGTTTTAGAAATTGATTTCTATGACTTAGCTCAGTAACCTTATCGACATCTGCTTGGTAGTCAAATGCGTTGTGAGCCGGTACGGATTGGTGGGGATCGGATTGCTCGCCAGCAACCTTGTTACTGACGGTGATCAGCAGGTTCCAGTTAGCATCTGCAGCTTCACCTGCTTGGGATGGTTTGGTATCGACTACACCCAGACTGATAGCATCACGCGAAAGACTAAGGTGTGCCACTGTATCTAGGCTAGTCTCAACCGTCGTGCTGCTCAAAGGCAGGCTCAGCTTTGATACATGTGCCGATAGTTCGAACTGGGCACCTGTGGTGCCGGCAGCGTCTATCAGCGGAAGGTCTTCTGGAAAACTGATGCCTGACAGTTCGTGGTTGAGCTGGGCGATGCCCTGCTGCTTTGGCGCAGCGTTGAAGATAGAGTCAATAACGGCTTTGCCTTTGTCGAAAGCTTTATCAAATAAGAGTGAGGGTCCGAGTGCTACTGCACCCGACACTGCCAGTACACCAGCGAAAGCCATGGCCCGACGACGAGTCTTGCCCTGTTCACGAATAGCCAATGCTTGTAGCTGCTCGGCTGGAGGCATGGTTTGGATAGCTTCATCAACAATTTGCTCTTGTTCAAGGGCTACATTGTGTTGCTCAGCAGCACGCTGTGCTACTGCTTTACCGGCGGTGAATAGAACTGGACCCATCGTAAGCTCCTTTGAGGTGCTTTACATTAAAACAAGAGGTTAACCCTCTTGTTTTATGTCTATATGCTAGTGTTACTGACGTAACTGTTGATATAGTACTCTAAACTGTACGATTTGTCAAGTTTATTGTTATGCTCTATCTGCCCGGTGGTCGGCGGCGTAGGTGCCGGCTGCATGTGGCTTTTGAGCCCAAGCAACTGGATTCCCCGCTTCACTCAGGTATTGGCCATGTTCGTCTAGGGAGACCGGCTGAGAATTAGCGACCAAGTCACTTACCGTAAATTTGATCATGGAGTTCGAGCTGTTAAGCGCGATGCTGGCATCTGTTGGACGCATCTTGCTAGCGTTAACCCAGACCATGTCTTGGCCGACTGCTTCAACCCCAACTGCGCGCTTCTCGATCTGGCCATCCTGGAAAACGAAACCCATCCAAGTAGTATTGTCCTTGTCGACATATAGCTTCGGCTTAGCTGCTACAATTTCTTGACCTGCAGGTACTTTACCTGCAATATTGCCGCTTATTAAGTGGTGCCCGAATGCATGTAGATCGTACTTGTTGTTGTCAATCATGTCTGGCGTGTTGCGGTATACCACACCGGAGTTGAGCACAACTACGTTTGCTGCCCGGCTCGTGCTCTTGTGAGCATCAGTATTGAGCAGTGCAACTTCTGTGCCGTTCAAACCAGCGACTTTGTCGCGCCAGCTTGTGACACGGTGAGCGCCGTATGCAGACCCCGCTACTAGACCAGCAACCGCGAGCGCTCCAGCACGTTTGGCCATAGAAATACGGCGAGACGCTTTTTCGGCACGCTGCTTGGGAGCTTTTGCTGCCGCATTTTTCTCGGCAGCCTCAGTAAGCGGCACGGCAAAGTTAGGTTTTTGGTTGGTGGCGCTATCAAAAAGCGCCTGATCCTGGTTGTAAAATTCACTCATGGGTAGATAATACACCGAGTTACTTGATAAATCAAGTGTTTTATTGTTTGGTAAGTTTCAGGGGTGCAGTTGTACACTTAGTGCAGTCTTGATGGCCATAGGCTGCGCAATCTGTGCAAATCACGACCAGCTTGTTGCATTCCAAGTTACGGCAGTTTTGGTAACGGCTGGTACTGCCCCGGCAGTGAGTACAACTGGCAATGTCGCGGGCCTTGTCTGAAAATTTCAGTCCCATGCGGTCGTCGAAAACGTATAGCGAGCCCTCCCATAGGCCATCGTCTTTGTAGGTCTCGCCGTATTTGACGATGCCTCCATCCATCTGATAGACGTCAGTGAAGCCGCGTTTTTTCATCATCATAGTCAGGACTTCGCAGCGGATACCACCGGTACAGTAGGTGACGACGGGCTTATGTCTGATGGCGTCGTATTTGGGATCGGCCAGCTCGGTGGCAAAGTCTCGGGTGTGATCAACAGCCGGAATAATGGCGTTCTTAAAACGTCCAACTTCGGCTTCAAAAGCATTGCGCCCGTCAAAGAAAACGACCTCATCACCGTGCTTTTCAACGAGTTCGTGAACTTGACGGGGTTTGAGGTGTTTGCCGCCGCCAACTATACCTTTGGTAGTGACTTCGATCTCATCGGCTGCTCCGAAAGTGACAATTTCGTCGCGAACTTTGACGACTAATTTTGGGAAATCTTGGCCTGTACCATCACTCCATTTAAAGACGATGTCTTTGAATCCGGGGAGTTGTTTGGTTTGTTTAACATATGATTTCAAGGCCTCAATGTCGCCGCCCAGTGTGCCATTGATGCCGTGCTCAGAAATCAAAATGCGACCTTTGACTGATACCGACTCACACAGTGTGCGCTGCCACAGCCTAACAACTTCCGGGTCGGCGATAGGAGTAAATTTGTAATACAGAATGATCTTTTGCATAACGATAGTATAGACGATTACATCCGACTGAGCGCTAAAAAGATGACTAGCGCCATCAGTACGGCGATAACCGTCGCGAGTGAGATATCGACAGCTTTGCGCTGCTTGGCGAGTTTTGCTTGGCTCTTGGCGGCCTTCAGATCTTGGGCTCTGGCGGCAGCCAACTGGGCTGGTAAATCGTCGACCGGGGCAACACCGGCTTGGGTCAACAGCGAGGTTAGAGTCTGACCGCGGCCACCGCCAGTTAGGTTTTTGCGGACCGTATCACGCAGTTGTGGGTCGCGTTCAAAATCGATCTGACGCTCGACTAGTTCACGCTTGAACGCACGGACAACATCACCGCCGCGTAGATACTCAGTAATCAACCGGCGAAGACCGCGCTCGCTAATTAGGTTAGTCTCGTAAACCTGGCGCAAGGTACTACCCTCTACTATGACTTTTTCGCTGAGCGTCAATAGTTCATTGCGGCTGAGGGTTTCAACCTGACGTTCGGCTTGCGTGCTAACCTGTCTTTCGGCCTGTGCGATTGTTGCGTCTACTGGCGCACGCTCGCGACTACGGGCGCTGGCGCGCGCCGCTTCGGCTGCAACTAATACCCTGCCTATGCGCTCTGGTGGTGGCGAGAGATTAGGCTTATTATGCAACTCTGGGGCTGGCAAAGGCCGCTCACGGCGATCAATGATAATAGTCTCGTTGACTGTTGGCTGTCGCAAGATTTGCAGCTCCTGGCGTTGCTCATTTTGGACGCGCTGCCTTGCAGTCTGGCGAATCATGACCTCCTGGCGTTCGATGGTGCTGGCCAATGTCCGAACTTGCCGCTCCAACTTTTTTTGCACCGGCAGCAGTTTGCGCTCGGTTTTGATGCGGCCACGGCGACGACCAATCAGGTAACCGACGATGCCACCGATCAAAAGATCGCCAGCTGGTCGCGATCGGTTGTAGTAGACAGGTGCAGAATTTGGGTTGGCCTGAACTGTCGGCGAGTTATTAATGGTTGCTGCAGTATTTGGAATATTAGGCGGCAGATTTGGGTTTGGCGGCGTAGAACCGGATACTGGTGGGCCAGTTGGAGGGCTGGGCGGTGGCGCGGCGCTACCTCCAGACGTTGAGGCAGTTATTGGAGATGAATTGTTGTCGTCTTCTGGGTCTTGGGCATTCTCACTGCCGTCGACACGCCCTGGCAATGACTCCGAGCCGGTACCAGTTGGCGATCCGAACTCTACTAGTGTTTCAGCGGCAGCCGACTCTGGGTCTAGACCGCCATCGGCGATTTTGTCGTAGAAATCCTGAGCTGCGGCGGTTTCGGCCTGCTGCTCGACGTCGTCAGTCGGTGGTTCGGCTGCTAGCTCAGCCTGGCGAGCACGGGCAATCTGCTCGGCGGCATATTGCGAGTCATCGGCTGTTAGCTCTGCTCCTGCCTCATGTTCCGTTCGGCGATCGGCTGCTTCACGAGTCTGTTCGGTATCATCTTCGGCAGCCGGTTTTTCGAACAATCGCGGTATAGACGCCTTGTCTGCCGACTTTTCTGCCTCTTTCGGGCGCTCAAACATCAGACTGCCAAGTGCTTTGCCTTTTTTGGAGTCTTTTTTATCCTTTTTTTCGTCGTCGGTCTCCCGCGAACTTGGTGAGCCTTCGGTGCTACCACGACTAGTTGAATTAAACGGAGAGTTTTCCATGACTTCTAATGCTTATAACTTGCTTTCGCAAACACTTTAGTATACGATGATAGACATTATTTAGCAATTTCGCTTGGGCGAATTAACCGGAGGCGACCAATGTTTACAGTCAGTACTATCACAGCTCTTGTCGCCTACCCGGCGTGCTAGCTTTCTCTCATACAAATATTCACAACTTATCCCGTAATCCAACCGCAGCACTGGAGGTGCTGTACTCATGAAATCGCTCAATTTTGCAGTCCCCAAATATTACTGGCGCCAAGCAAGTCGCTACCCGCGCTACGTCGCCGGGGTTGCCATTGCTATACCTCTGACTGTGCTGATCAACTATTTCCTGCCAACATTGATCCTAGCTAACGCCTTCAAAAAGCTGACTGTCAACGCCTACTCTACAGACCAACTGTGGCCAGTTTTTGGAGGTCAAATAATACTTTACTTCGTGCTACTTGTGACTGGAGTGCTGATGTGGCGCCTAGTCGACGCCTTCGCCTGGCGCCTGGAGGGCCAAGTCCAACGCAATATGTCAGAGGATGTTTTCGACCACTTATTACTGCAAAGTGCTGATTTTCATGCCAACAATTTCGGTGGTTCTTTGGTATCACAGAACAACAAGCTTCAGGGTGGCTACGTCCGGACGGCTGACACTCTTATATTTCAGGTTTACCCAATGGTGATTGGGGTTATCTACACCAACCTGCTTTTAGGTGGCCGAGCTCCTTTATTTGTACTGGCTTTCGATGTATTTGCAGCAATATACATTGCTGTAGCCCTGCGAATTTCACAATCAGTACGCCATGCTAGCTCGGTTTTCGCGGCTAGCGAAAGCAAGCAGACTGGCTTTTTAGCCGACGCAATCACCAACGTCATGACAATCAAAAGTTACGCCCGTGGCAAATATGAGCACACTCGCTTTAACAGCGCCACAACAACGACATTGTCTGACTTACGAAAATTTGCTCGAGCTCATCGAAAACAGATGAACATACTCGGTTTTCTGTCGCGCAGTATCTCCGGCATGTCGCTGGCTATGGCAATCATCGCAGTCATCGTGTTTCGAGCTGACCTGGGCACCATGTTCTTGATCCTGAGCTACACAGCTAGACTGGTTGAGCAACTGTTTGACTTCAGCAACACCAGCCTGCGTAATTTTGCGCGCGCTTGGGGCGACGCTACCGACATGGTCAAGATATTGGCGACGAAACCCTCGGTTGTCGATCCGATTGACCCTGTCACCGATCCAATACGCGACGGTAGCATTGTGTTTGAGGAGGTATCATTCCAGCACGCAGGTGCCCGAGACAAGCTGTTTGATAAATTGTCTTTTACGATAAAGCACGGCGAGAAAGTTGGCGTAGTTGGACACTCAGGCTCGGGCAAAACTACATTGACGCGTTTACTGCTACGCTTCTCTGACATTCAGGCTGGTCGGATCATAATCGGCGGCCAGGATATAGCCAAAATTACTCAGGATAGCCTACACAGTAGCGTTGCTTACGTGCCGCAAGAACCACTATTGTTCCACCGAACTATCGGTGAAAACATCGGCTATGGCGACGAGTCTGCCGCCGCATGCGACATAGTCCGAGCTGCCACCGATGCTCACGCAGCCGAATTCATAGATGTGCTGCCACATGGCTACGAAACGTTAGTTGGGGAGCGAGGAGTGAAGCTTTCTGGTGGCCAGCGACAGCGAGTGGCCATAGCCCGTGCCATGCTTACGACCGCACCTCTACTGGTGCTCGATGAGGCGACTTCGGCCCTGGACAGCGAAAGTGAAGTCTTGATCCAAAAGGCCTTATGGAAACTGATGGAGAACCGCACGGCGATCGTCATCGCTCACAGACTCAGCACCATCCAGAAAATGGACCGCATCATTGTGCTCGACGACGGCAAGATTGTCGAGGAAGGTAGCCACAAACAGCTACTGGCTCGTGATGGCGCTTATGCCAAGCTATGGGCTCATCAGTCCGGTGGCTTCATAGAAGAATAGCCAGCTGTTTGGTCTATTCGCCTTTGGGCTGAGCTTGCTCTTTGCCGCCGGGCTTGGTCTCTTCGGCTTGACTGTCTACGTCACTGGCTGCTGTACCGTTCTCGGCTTCAACGCTAGTGGCATCAACATCCTCAGCGTCACCACCAGCTGCTTCGTTGGCAGCGGCTAGGGCGCTTGGCTCATAAACAGTAGCAATAGCGTGATCACCATCGATTTTGACGATAACACCTTCTGGTATGATCAGGTCATCAACAGTCGCGTGGTCACCAATTTCGACTAACTTTTCGGCGTCGTAGTAAAGTGCGTCAGGCAGTTTGCTGGCGATAGCCTCAACCATGACGGCGTCGAGCTGACTAAGCACCATGTAGCCAGATCGCTCAGCAGGAGAGGACTCATTGCCTTCGTCGTAGCGAGCGTGTACTGGGATCTCAGCCTCGACCTTCTCGGTGGCGCTGACGGCGTTGAAAACAACATGTGTCAGTAGGTGCTTTTTGGGATCAAAACTAGCGTCTTTGATAAGGGCAGTGAACTTTTGGGTGCCGAGAGTCAATGCAACCGGGTGGTGCTTGCCTGCGCTCTGCCACACCTTGAACAATGACACATAGCCGACCTGGACGTTAAGTGATGGCTTGCCGTGGTCATGAATAACAGCTGGTAGGACGCCTTCCTTGCGGAGGTGCTTGACGGCTTTACCGGTGGTTTCGCGGGCTTCTAGAGCCAGACTAATCGTATCTTGGGACATGCTGGGAACTCCGTTTCAGTTTATAGCTGGGTGTAAGACTCCTAGTATAACAGATAACGGGTCATTAAGAAACTGGTCGGCAAGCGTAGACTGGACGAAACGCCTAACGCAAGCTAAGATAAGTAAATGTTTGACGTCCAAAGTCTCCTCGCTGCCGGTGGCCTCCTGCTTTTCGGTATCATCATCTTCGCCGAGGTCGGCCTGTTCTTGGGTTTCTTCCTGCCCGGCGACACGTTGGTGATCGCTGCTGGCATCTACGCTCATCAGGGCAAATTTTCGATTGCCAGCGTGCTAGCCGTTTGTGCAGTCGCCGCTATTGCCGGCGATAGCCTTGGCTACTACATAGGTCGACGCCTCGGACCGAGCGTCTTTAACCGTGAAGACAGCATCATTTTCCGCCCCGATCATGTCAAACGGGCCCACGACTTTTTCGAGAAATAT
>JBDSWU010000004.1:0-7935 GCA_039926445.1 Saccharimonadales bacterium (SeqCode) | reverse complement strand
GAATCGGTTGAATCACCGAAGTGGGTGCTTATTTGGGCTGGACCTGAGGACAGAGCGTTGCGTAAGTAGAACGTTGAGTTGCTGGAGCGGTAGACGCCAATGCTGTCGGCGCCGTTGCCATCCCAGTCACCGGAGATAGCTACATCGCCGCTGCCGCCGTAGGCCATGGTTATTTCGCCACCACCTGGAGTGTTGGAGTTGCGCAGGTAGAAAGTATTGGTGCTTGGGCGTTGGACACCGATGGTGTCTGTGTGGTTGCCGTCCCAGTCACCTACTATTGGCTTGTCACCGCCACTACCAAAGTGGACGCTGACATCGGCCGCACCGGAGGTGTTGGAGTTGCGCAGGTAAAAATTAGACTCAGATGGTCGATAGACACCAATCGTGTCGGTGCCATTACCATTCCAGTCGCCACACAGTGGGACATCTCCGCTTCCGCCAAATGTCACGACGCTGTCACCGGCGTTGCCAGACGTGGCGTTGCTGATATGAAAGGTGTGATCGGCTGGATTCCAAAAGCTGAGCGTGTCGGTGCCATTGCCGTCCCAGTCGCAAGCGATAGGAACGTAACCGCTGGCGCCGCCTTGGACGATGTAGTTGGCGTCGCCTCCGTAGAGAGAGTCTGCTAAGAGTCCTTTGTAGACTGTCCTTGTGCTAGTAGCGGCCAGTACGTAGACACCCGTACCGCCAATCAGGACGAGACAGCTGACAATCATAATTGCTTCTAGGCTGATAAACTCGATAAGACGTTTGTGAAGCGTAAATATAGACTTCTTTGCTGCCGGGCGTCTGGCGCGGCTGGTAGTCGTCTTGCGCTTGCTGCTGACCGACGTGCGCCGGGCACTAGGTTTGGAGGCTCTCCTGGCAGGAGCGGCTGGTTTTAGGCGAGACCTAGATCTAGTCGCCGGAGCTTTTTTGATAGTTTTGGTTGTTGGCATGTGTGCAGCCTTTGTTTATTAGAGGTAGATCAAGTTAACATTAGCATGATGGAAATGTCAACTGAGAAATTGCTGAAGTGATCTGCTGTTGAACAAACAAACTGAAAGTGTTATAATAGTCGGTTGATGATTACACACCGTAATTGTTACTGAGGGGAGTTTGAGTTTGATGCCAACAGGCGGATCGGTGATTGATGTCACTGATCAATACCTGCAGTCTGGGGTCTACGATCTGGGCAGCTTGGTTCATGGGACTGAGCTACTCTTCGCTGACCGCAATGGGCTAGATTATAAGCTGACTGTAGTCCGCATGATTCCTGCCTTTGCGACCGACAAGGTTTACGTTGAGCTGGTGCTCGATGGACGCCCGAAAGGCCGCGTGGTCAGTGACCAAGTTGTGCGAACCGGACAGCAGAACATGATTGACGGCCGTATGGTTTACCCACGGCACGTAAAAGTGTCGATGCGGCCGTAAGGCTTATGGTTCTGGCGGGGTGCTGTTGATATCGCTAGCGCGATGCTTCGGCACCCCGCCACCCCCAAGTCTTATCCATATCACTACTCCTTCCCTCTCCTACCGTTTACAAATGACTGTTTGTACTGATGAGTCCAAAAGGACGAAACGGCTTATAATTGAGTAGTTGACCCGGTCGAAAGCTCGCCTAGGGCGTATGGCCCAAAGTGAGTGCGATGCAGACGGGTCACTGTGTAATCGAGTGCACTAAAGGTGCGGCGAATCTGGCGATTGCGGCCTTCGCTCATCGTAACTCGCCAGGCGTGGCCACTTGCGTCGAGCTTTTCTAGCTGTAGCTTACTGAGGCCGTCTTCTAGGCTCAGACCTCGGTCATTTATCATCTGTTGGTGAAGCGGCGCAAGGGGTGCATTTAGGCGAATCTCGTAGATCTTGAGTTTGGCATAGCGCGGATGGGTGAGTTCATTGGCTAGAGTTCCGTCGTTAGTCAACAACATCAACCCCGAAGAGTTTTTGTCGAGGCGACCGACCGGGTTAAGCTGTTGATACTCGGGCGACAACAGATCATAAATGGTCTTGCTGCCCTGCCCATCGCGTGAAACCACGTAGCCGTAAGGCTTATTGAGCATGATTGTGGTCAATCGCCTGTCGACAAAGACGGGCTGTCCGTCAAGTGTCACTAGATCTTCATCGCCGATCTGGCTGCCACTGTTGGCCGGCTGGCCATTGATCTGAACCCGACCGGCATCGACGGCCGCGTCGGCACCGCGTCGACTTAGTTCAGTGGCCGAGGCAAGATATTTGTTGAGTCGCATGGTAACTAAGTCTAGGGCGAGTGTCGACTAATGTAAAGCTCCTACAGCGCGATGCTACTGAGGTCGGGCTTGTCGGGGTCGGCTGGAGGTTGTGCGGGGGCAGATTCTACAGCTGGAGCTGCAGTGACTGGTTCGGCCAGCGGAGCTACCGGTGATGGACTGGGTGATACGGCGTCTGCATTCGGAGTCGGTTCAGAGCTAGCTTGCACATCCGTGTTCTTGGCTTCCTCTTTGGCGAGTAGTTCTTGGATGTCGGGCTTATTGTCAGCTGAGGCCGTCGGTGTGATGATTTTTTTACCGGCGATAGTTGGCGTTACTGGCTGGGATGTTGAGCTGTCGTCATTGGTTGCGGTCATTGCAATTGGAGCTGGGTTTGGAGCAACTTGTTCCTGAGCTGGGGTACTGGCCATCAGAGTATCAACTGCTTCAGCCATCATTTTGTCATCAGCATCAGCGTTAGTCGCTGGAGTAGTCATGCTTGGTTGAGCTGCCGGTGCAGGGGCTGGCGCGTCGCTGCTGGCGCCTGCGACGAAATCCTCGATCTGAGCGTCGACTACTGCTTGCTCCTGAGCACTAGACTGAGCTTTTGGACTCTCTGTAATGCCCGCAGTTGGTGTAACTGACGTTGCTTCACCCGAACCGGTAGGGCTAATTATGTTCTCAGGTGCTGTAACTGGATCAGCCGGCGGGTCTACTTGAACGGCGCTAAATCCACCAGAGCTTATTGCAGGAGTTGTGGCAACTGGCTCAGATGGCGTGACCGGAATGGCAACAGGTTCTGGTGCCGCAGGAACGGGAGCTACAGCAACTGATTCAACGGCTACCGTTACCGGCTCTGCGGCTGGGGTTGGCGCTATGGCCGCTGGCGCAGCGACCGGTTCTGGTGTTGGAGCGGGAGCCATAGCGACGGCTGGCTCTGCGGCAGGAGCTGCCTCCGCTGGGACGTCCCCTAGTAGCTGATGGGCAACATTGACAATGTCCTCGAGCGTGACTTGAGACTTGACCAGGTAGCGGTCGGCTCCAAGGCGGTCAGCGCGTTGCTGATCGTCGGTCTGGCCGAGAGCAGTTAGCATGATAACTTTGACGTCTTTTAGACCATCGGTGTTGCGTAGAATGTCGAGCATCTCAAAACCACTAATCTTGGGCATCATGACGTCCGATATGATGAGCTCAGGTTTTTCGGCTTTAGCGACGACTAGCGCTTCCTCGCCGTCCTTGGCGGAGACTACATCATAGCCCTCGGCTTGCATTCTAGCTTCATAGATTTCTCGTAGGTTGTTGTCATCTTCGACGAGCATCACTTTTGTCATAATTGTTGTCCTATGATTCGCTTATGATTATTTACGTTCATTGTAGCACGGGCACTTATGAGCCAGCCAATGAGGCATTCGGTGTTAGCCCGCTACTGTCGGCGGCTGTTTTCTGCATTTCAGTTGCCTGCGAAGTGCTTAGTCGCGGAAAGTTCAGGTAAAATGTACTGCCTTTGTCTACTTCACTCTCAACCCAAATTCGACCATTGTAGAGCTCAACAATTTTCCTGCATATAAATAAGCCCAGACCGGTCCCACCAATGGTTCGAGTGGCGGAGCTGTCGACACGGTAAAACTTCTGAAACAAATGAGGTACATCAGCCGCCGGAATGCCGGGGCCGGTGTCACGGACGTAGCACTGAGCTACGCTGCCATCGCCGGTCAGTCCTATTGAGATTTTGCCTTCTGGTGTGTACTTGACGGCGTTATCGAACAGATTAGTAACGACCTCGCGCAGTCGGTCGGGATCGGCGTAAATGTAGTAGAGCGGCCTGATAACTTTGGCGCCACCGACGGCACCCTTACTGGCATTGATAACATCACTCGAACCAACGACAAAATCCATGAACAAGCCCTTTTTCTCGGCCACAAAGCGTAGGTCGTTGGTCAGCTGATCTAGGAAAGCCCCTAGTTCAACAACGCCGGGGTGGCTGGTTAGGCGGCCGTCCTCGGCCTTGGCGCTGGTCAACAGATCCTGGAACAGCTGCCCTAGGTGCTGTGTTGAGGCGTGCGCCTTCTCTAGATAGTCTCGCGCCCGAGTGTCGATGGTCGCGACCTTGGCATTGAGCGCCAGTGCCAAGTACCCTTCTATGGCGGCGACGGGCGTGCGCATCTCGTGGCTGGCTGTACTTATGAAGTCTGCCCTTTGCTGTTCCTGAGCCCGTTCCTCGCTGGTGTCGCGGAAAATAACGACGGCGGCAGTCACGTTGTGGTCACCGTCCATTAGCGGTGATATGGTCAGACTGATCGGTAGTTGCTTCTTGTCATGATTGAGCAGAAATGCCCCGTTGTCGCGGATGGTTTGCCCAGCCGAAAAAATCTTGGTAAACGGATCGTCGGCACTAGTTAGCGGCTCGCCCTTATTATTGACAAGCTTCAGTACGTTGCCGACGTCAATACAGGTAGATTCTTCGACGCTCCAGCCGCAAATCGTCGCCCCACCGGGGTTTATAAGTTGCACTACACGTTCGGCATCGACCATGATCACACCGTCATCGATGTTGTCGACAATAACCTTGAAGCGTAGCTGCCCATCCTTTAGGTCAGCTGCCGAGGTTGTTTTGACACTCCCCTGACTCGTTTTTTTGCCCAGCCCAAACATTAGCAATCTGCCATTTCTGTTAGCGAATAAACGCCCACCCCAACCGATCTATTACGTAACTTCATGTGATTATGATCATTATCCCGCCCCCGCCCCGCAAATGCAAACCACTTGTGCTTAAACGTTGTCATCATGGACGGTGGTCAACAGATGTGGTACGATACTTCGGCGTAAAAGTTACGTGGCGTAATTACGTCCTCATATGCTTCGCATATGACACCACTCGCTCAGAAACAAACAGCGCTTACGTCCTCATATGCTTCGCATATGACACCACTCGCTCAGATAGTCAAAAAATATGTAAACACATTTTTGACTATACTTCGCTCGTGGCCTCATCGTCTAACGGTTAGGACACCAGGTTCTCATCCTGGCAATTGGAGTTCGATTCTCCATGAGGTCACCAGGCAAAAAGCTCACCATTCGGTGGGCTTTTTTCGTGACTACTCACGCATGAAGCGAACTCCGATTAGCAAACCGCAAAGCGGTGGTAATCGGAGTTAGATATTTGAGGACGCGCACACCCGGCCTCCTGCAAGGAAGCCGGGGAGCAGGCCGCAAGAATATACCCTAGTATTGTCCGTGCGGTCACCAAGAATAATGATCAGCGAGTACTGATCTTTTTTGTTGGTTTAGATATTTATTTTTGTGGTTGGAGTTTGAGGTATTTAGATTCTAGTTGCTTTTGTTGCTGATTGGCAGACTTGGCTGCCTTTAAAAGTAGCTCTTTCTGTTTTTTATCAGAGAGCTGGCCAAAGTTAGTTGGTTGAGATTTTTTAAATAGCTTCATCTTCTAGAATCCTTTCAATTGTCTCTTTAGTATAGTAGAAATCGATGCATTGCTCAATGTTTGCGGCATTCGGAAATACATTAGCAACTTCTTTGTTGTATGCGGTGTCTTTGTAATCTTTTAGGATAACATGTAGCGTAACTTTGTCTCCAAAAGTTGCTTTAATTTTATCAACGGTTTGTTTGGCGCCTATGAATTTCGTTACAAAATCTCCTTTTCTGATATTTCGCCCTTCGACCACTTCTCGCAACTGAGTGAAGTGCCAGGCAATGGCCGGATGCTGAAACACATAACAAATCATAACGTTTTCGCTAATCATAAGCGCATTAGTCACGTTATTATGAGCATGCTCGTAGTCGGCAAAAGTCCCGTCAAGAATCACGTGTTGTTTGTGTTTTAGGGTTGTCCTATACAAATCGTCAATAGCGATTGCAACCGGTCGTTGGAAGAGATGTGAATTGTTGCCCGTGTATCCTGAAAGTAGTTCGCGAATTGCGTCGGGGTCAAGTACGGCCGGCGTCAACTTTACGGATTCTTTGATGGCTTGCCTGAACCCTTTAATGAACTCAGTTTTACCCGCTCCATGCGAGCCGGCCAAAAATACGATAACTGGTTGTTCGACTGAAGGAAAGTCATCTAACGCCGCGAATTTAGCTACTAATTTTCGTTTGTTGCTTGCTCGTCTAACCCAGCGTGTCGCTTCTTGCTCAATGAGTTTCTGGTCATCGTTCATATTCTATATTGTCTCATCGAACAGCGGTTGTTCATAGGCTATTTGTGTGGGGTGTTCGATTCTCCGTGGGGTCACCAAATATTTGACAAAACACACGAAAAGTAGTATTTTAATATGTAAATCTAAGGAGCAGTGTCAGTCATGGACGAGAAACTAATCTGGAGTGCAATTTCGAACGAAGAGCTACTGGCCGAAGTAGCTAACCGTGGTCTTGAACTGCCACAGGCAAAAGCTGCCGGTGCGTTTGCCTGTGAGGGCGCTCAAGTTTCGTCTGACTGGGCACTGAACCTAGCAGATCAGTACGAACTGAGTGTTGCTGCACTTGGTGAACTTGGTTTTACTGAAGCCGACGGTATCCCAGCCTTCCAACAAGTGACTGCTGGACTTGGTGAGAATAACGCCGTCTGGCTCAACGACCGCAAAGCTAGCGGCGACCAAGACGAACTTGTCATCGTTCCAAACATCGAGTCCATCGGTCTCATGGGAACAAGCCGCAAGCCAGGCCTAATCCCACGCTTCGACCGCAAGCAGTCCAAGAATGACAAAACCTACGTCTACAACCCTCTATGGGACAAGTCTAAAGATAAAGACCCGATCCACGACAACTTTTTAAACGAGCAATTTGGTACTGCTGTACTGCTTGGTGATGTCACTAATCCTCGCGACCACAACAAGCCAGCCAATGACTACCAAGAACCAGGCCTGGTCTTCACCTCTATGAAGGTGCCTGCACAACGTGATGCCCTGAAGACTGAAGCTGCCGAACACGCCGCTCAAGGTCGACAACTGAGAAACGCCACCATTGGTCAGATTGTACTGGTCAACGCCCAGCGTCGCCTTCAAGGCAAACCATTCCTAGACACCCAAACCTATACACGCCTGACGCACTATCCTGATGTTAAGCTCGATGGCGATGCGTGCGTTCCGGACGTCGGTGCGAACGACCGCCAGCTCGGGCTGTTCGGGTCGAACGTCCAGGACGGCTGGGGCAGCAGCGGTGTGCGTCGTGCGCTACGTATAGCTAAAATTCAAGAAAACGTTTAGCACCAAGACTTTTGTTTGGTAGTTTTTTGATAAAGCAAACCCATCGAAATAAAGTTCGATATTAGACACGACGACGTAGGTAAACTAGTTGCCCAAGAATAGCGGTCGACTTTTCCTGATATTTTTTGTTATGACAATTTCTTTGAGCTTTGGTTTAAATTAACGCATAATCTAATTTATGATTATACGCACTGAGAACCTTGCAGATTTGCGCAACCAGCATAAGAATGAAAAGTTAGTACTAACTAGTGGCACGTTTGACCTTTTACATGTTGGTCATTTACGTTATCTTGATGCCATCAAAAAATTAGGGGATGTCGTAGTAGTTTTATTGAGTGGAGACAATCGTATAAAAGCGCGAAAAGGGCCAACCCGTCCAATTATTCCCGAAGGCGACCGCGCACTTATGCTTGATGCTCTAAAAGTTGTTGATTATGTTTTTATTGATCCTGCAATTAGTTCCCCAGAACAAACAGACCCAGTTCATGCAGAAATAGTCAAAGAATTGCAGC
>JBDSWU010000003.1:0-7045 GCA_039926445.1 Saccharimonadales bacterium (SeqCode) | reverse complement strand
ATAGGTGAAGACGACGTCACGAGCTGTTAGCGGTTGACCGTCCTGCCAAGTTAGTTTTGGCTTGAGATGAACGGTATAGACAGTACCATGATCATCGACCGTGAAGTCGCTGGCGATGTCGCCAACTAACTGATTATTGGCGTCATAGGTAAATAATCCGCTGAACAGTAGCCTTGACACAGATGTGTCAACCGGATTAGAGACAAATAACGGGTTAGACGTTGTAAAACGGCCGACAATGCCCTCGCTATAGGTTCCGCCCGGAACCGGCTGATAACTCTGATAGTAGCCGCCTAGCAAGACAGTCTGACTTAACACCACGCCTATCAGTAACACGAACAATAACAGCCAGCTGATGACAAACCGTCGTACAGCCCTCAATCTACCAAATCGACCAAAAATATGCGTTTCAATGCCTTGCTCGGTTTGGGCACTGATAGCCTCAACCTGCCGCTGTCCTCTGCGGTATCGCTTCCGAAATCGCAGCCTCATCAGCCTAAAACGCATGTACGATCCCTCAGTTTAGAATTATTGGATAATGACGCCGGCTAACAACGACAAAGAAAAGACTAGAGCGGTCACTATAGTGATCTGGAATATAGTCTTGTCGGTGCCTCGACGGGTAGTATTGACTTCACCGGCGCCGCCAAGTCCTGCGCCCAAGCTAGCGCCACGCGTTTGGACAAGAATTAGAATGATAAGCAGAACGGTGCTTGCGATGGTAATGTAGTTGTAAATGGTCATGATGAATGTCCTGGTTTAGACTCCGCTAAGATGGTGCTTACCAGATAGTTTACCAGACCTATGACCATTCCAGCAAAAACGGCCGCCCAAAAGTTGGTGATGTGAAGTGGTGTGTACAGCTTACTGGCTATAAACACAGTCGTGCCGTTGATGATTATCATGAAAAGTCCTAGAGACAGTAGCAAGGCTGGTAGAGATAGGATAATTAATAGTGGTCTGAGTAGGGCGTTGATGACAGCCAGCACCAACCCACCGATGATGATGACCTTAGCTTCACTGTCGTAGGTAATGCTAGTGCCAAGTAGGCTAGCCGCAATCCATAAACCCAAGCTGCAAACCAACCAACGAACGAGGAACTTGTAAAACTGCCTGTTAATCATTGTCTCCATTGTAGGCTAGCCGAGCTCACCAGACAACCGACGACTTAGAACCTCAATGCCATTTTCGGTTATCAGAACATCGTCCTCTATACGGACGCCGATACCCTCAGCAGCGATATAAATGCCCGGCTCGACTGTTAAAACTACTCCTGGTTCCAGTGGACGGTCGTATTCACCAGCATCATGAACATTAAGCCCCAAGTAGTGTGAAGTGGCATGGGGATAGTAAGTGCGCACTGCGTCGTGATTTATTGTTTTGATCAGTCCCAGTTCGCGTAATTTTTCGCCCATGTAATGCTCTATATCCTGTTCGTAGTCTCGTAGTAACACTCCTGGTTTGAGCAAGCCCATAGCATGCGCCTGGACGTCGTAGACCGCCGCATGCACCACTCGTTGACGTTTCGTCGGCGTGCCCAGGCTAATTGTCCGGGTTATGTCAGCCGCATAATGCTCAACTTCAGCGCCAACATCCATGATTAACAGGTCTTTGGCGGACAATGGACCGTCATTGGCAACGTTGTGCAGAGTCACTGCCCGGGCACCACTAGCCACAATCGGCTCGAAAGCGTGACCAGCTGCACCGCCGCGCCGAAAACCACGGCTGATATCAGCCTCTACCTCGTATTCATGGGCGTACCTTGCCAGCTGTGTCGGTCGACACACAGTTTTGATAGTTGCCAGCGTCAGATCGATCGCCGCTTGAATGGCAGCAATCTCCGGCGCTTGCTTGACCATCCTCATCCGGGTCAAGTGCGACGACAGATCGAGAACTTCTATATCCTGATTGACGGCCTTAATCCGTTCCAACAATTGCGCCCTAGCAGGGTTGGTATACAAGCCATATTGTTCAACGTAGGCTGGCGCTGGTGCCAACGTAGCGACATGCTTGACCTTTTCTAGGCGAGCAGAAAGCATATCCCAACCTTGCTTGCCTGCATAGATCTCTCGTATGCCCGAGCGCTGACTCAGTGATTCATCATCGATTGCACCATCGAAAGCTTGGCGACTGACGCTTCGCTCCGGTGCAATCAGGTATTGCTTGTCGCGGTCGAGCACCAGCACCAAATCAGGCTCATCGATACCGGTTAGGTACCAGAAGTTGGCATCCTGGGCAAAAGCATAGCTACTATCGCCGCCACGTTGCAAGAGACCGTTAGCGGCGATGACAATCGGAGCCGTTCCCTGGAACAGATCACGAAGCCGTGCCCGGTTGCCGGCAAAAAATTCGCTCGTAAAGTGAGACTTCATATTTCAACTCTCAAGTATACCAGAGCCGTCCAGTAGCAAAATGCTACTGCTTGCATATCTGCCCGATCAGCGCAATTATAAGTTGATGATCGAATCTGAGCGCTACCTAACATTACTACTGCACATGCCGATAGCCGACTCTGTGCGTGTCAGACCAGCTACCAACAATACTCGACGATTTAATTGCGAAATAACGCCTCCGAAAGGAATGGGCACAACCGCCACACCCAAATTCCATCAAGCAGTCGATTTGCTGGTGCGCAAACTTGAATTACGTATGACTGGCGGCTTCTACCCGGCAGACGGCATAACACGGTCAAGCGTTAGCTGGCTTTTTCTAAAGGGCGCGTCGATAGATCACCCTTCAATCCCCGACATAGCCGGCGAGATCGGGAACACTGGAGACTGGGCGCCGATTCTCACCACCTATATACACCACGAACATCGCGGCGTTCACTACCCGAGCAATTCTCGGCAACGAATTTATCCAATCGGACAGACTGTATTACTAGCTTCAGAAATACAAGGATATGGCGATCGGGAGCCGAGCGGCACGCACCTAAGCCTACATTTTCCACTAAACCAAGCTGACCAAGAGCAACGAGACCGTGCCCTGTTCTATCAGCTACTACCGAAGGAAGCTGGCAACACTTAACACGCTAAGTGTCATCAAATCGCTTGCTTTTTTGTCTTGGTTGTGATATAATTAGAAGATATGCTCACTAACCCCTCAGCCGTCCATACAGTTGAATTTCGGGGGGTTCAGGCCCTTTACGACCTGGCACCAGGAGACAGAACAGCTCAAATGCTGGGGTTCACTATGTGCTCAGCCACTGTAAGCGTCTACAGCCGCCCGGAAGAACTTAGTCCGCGTGAAAGCTCGTGCGTCATGCTACGGTCGCTTGGTCTACCACGCGCTACAATTGCTCAGACTATGGGGTTATCGACTGACACGGTGATTACTCACCTAAATCGTAGCTATCGAAATCTTGGCGTAACTGGCATGAGCGCATTACCCCACTATCTACTGGCTAAAGACCACTTTCGGATTGATCAATACGGCGACCCACTCTACATCAGCCCGGCCGAGCGTCGCGTCATCCAGACTGGCATAAGCGGAGCAACCAACGCTCAGATCGCCCAACAACTTGGGCTATCGCCGCCGACGGTTAGACATCATTGGGCGAATGCTGCAGCGCGCAACCAGGCCAATAACCGAGAAGTTCTGATCATGCGCGAGCTGCTGAGTGGAGTCATGGTCGAAGTCGACTAGCCGAGATGTCGATGCAATATTGAGGCCAACTTCGGTCCAACGGCACTAGACAGTTCGGCTTCAGTGGCAGCAGTCACACCACGGACCGAGCCAAAAGCACGCAGTAATTTTTTACGAGTTACCGGGCCAACGCCAGGGATATCGTCGAGAACTGAGCTAGTTTGGCGCTGTCGTTTGAGTACGCTGTGGTAGCTGACAGCAAAGCGATGTGATTCATCACGAATCCGTTGCAGCAGTTTGACGGCATTGGTTGAATGCGGCAGATTGATCAGGATAAAGTCTTCGGTCTCGGTGGCGTAGCCACCTAGTTTGTGGAGCACAGCCTGGTTAAGCTCGACATTGCTGCGACCCTTCATGATTACGATCTGCTCCTCACGCTTTGCCAAGCCGATGAAGGCCAATTGGTGCTGCCCGCAGTCGTCTCGCGCGGCGATCGCGGCATCGAGCTGGCCTTTGCCGCCGTCGATAAGCACCAAATTGGGCAATCCCCAAGCTTTGCGGTTCTTGTCACTAAGCCGGCGCTTTATTGTCTCGTTCATATTATAGAAATCATCGTTTTGGTTAATCTTTGTCTTGAACTTGCGATATTCACCCTTGTTACTAACACCATTGGTGAATACAACCATGCTGGCGACGACATCTGTGCCTTGCATGTGGCTGATGTCATATCCCTCGATACGAGCTGGAAAAGCCGTCATACTTAACAGGTTAACTATCTCGTTTAAAGCATGGTCCTTGGATATATCCAGGAATTCTTTATCGCTGAATATAACCTGCTGGTTCAATCCACGTAGTGCGAAAAGTTGGTTACGCAGCTTGGCCGCCAACTCAAAATCACTGAGCTTGGCCGCTCGTTTCATTTCCTGCTCGACCTCACGCTCGATAGCCTTGCGCTTACCCTCAATAACAGACATTAGCTTGCGCAGATTGGCCCGATAATCCTCAAGTGATGTCCGACCTTCCTCCAAACCTGGATCGAGCCCGAGGTGATAATGCAGCGTCGCCCTTTTTTGGCCCGGAATCTTACGAGTAGCGTACGGAAAAGCTCGCCGCAGCAGTTTTAACGCCTGGCGAACGGTCGATGTGCTGTAATAAGGTCCGAAGTATCGAGCACCATCGTCAAGTGGTCGACGCGTTGTACTAACCGTTGGGAAGTCGTCGTCATAATTGATACGTATATAGCTCAGCGCCTTGTCGTCGCGCAGCAGTATATTGTAGCGCGGCATATAGCGCCGAATCATCTCGGCTTCCAGGAATAGCGCCTCGAGTTCACTCTCAACCACCATCCAGTCGACATCAACAATCTCGGAGACTAGAGCCTCAGTCTTTGGATCACGACTACGAGACGCCTGAAAATACTGCCGCACCCGATTGCGCAGCACAGCGGCCTTGCCGACATATATAATCTCGCCCGCAACGTCCTTGTGGAAATAGACACCGGGCTCTCGGGGTAGCTCAGCTAATTTGCTTGTCAATTTTTCAGAGTGCTTCACAGGCTTAATAGTACCGCGGGAAGCTCGTCTGAGCTAGCTGTTCTAGTTATTGGACTCGGAATAACTGGCCTGCGAGCCCCAGTATTCCCAGTGCCAGGCTTCTTCCTGTATGCCGTCGCCGTTGTGTGCCCAGTTTGGGTTAACAAAGCCGTACTCGTGAGCATGCTGCTCGAACCATTTGTGTTGCATGCTACCCTGCAACTGAACACCACCTGAGGCATCAAGCGCCATACCCCAGCCGTGAACAGATGTGCCCGGCTTGGCGGCCAGCTTCGGTTCGCTGTGTTTTATAGCGAATTGTGCGTCGTAGCTACGATAACTTTCTTTTAGCTTGATATCCTCACCGAACTTAGCTTTGTAAGCTTGGTTAAGTTTGCGAAACTGAGCGGCAGCTTCCGGTTGCAGCTGGTGGCCAGGCCAAGCTTCGCCTAGCGCCGACAACTCACCGTTATTCAGTTCGCCACTGATGTTGTGGTGATGGTTCTTGAGCCGCTGTTTGAGCATATCGCCGCTGCTGACACCAGACGGAGTAAGGTAACGAGAAACAAGCTCTGGTTGTAGTACCCGGGCGCTGGCGATGTAGCCATGAGCGAAGGCATCAAAGCCATTTGTCCCACCATTAACATACTTCCGAGCTTTGCCCAGGTTACCTGCGTCAAGTGCATGTCGAATCTTTTCTGCGCGTGGGGCCAGGAATACGGCAAATATACGAGCAGCCGTCTTCGGGTCGAGCGCCAAATCGGGATTATTCTCCAGATCAATACCCAAAATTTTGCCATAGTTGCGATAATTGTTGCGGCCCGTTAACTGTATGAAGCCACGGCCCTTATACCGCTCACCGTCACCGGGGTGAATATTACCAAGGTCCTCACGACCCTCGTAGGTTTTTCCACTGGCCCACTCAGGTATCGGCGCAAAGGCACCGGTCTCGGCATTGATCGTACCGAAAGCATAGGCCAACATTCGGGCGTCATCGATTCCCTGCTCATGAAGTGCCGCAAGTAGCAGAGGTCCGTTAGTCAGAATGTTATCCACCTTTGCACCTGGCAGTATGTTACGCCAGATCGACACATTGATTCTACCGTCAGTGGTAAACAGTTTGGTAGCTGGACTCTCAGCATCTGGCGTAGGCTTAGCTGCTTCAGGAGCCGCAGGAGCAGCTGCTTCTGCTGGTTTCTCGACAGACACTTGTGGTTTTTCAGCCGCTGGTGGAGTTGGTATTTCGACGGCTGGTTCGGGCGCTGTGCTAGGTGCTTCTACTGGCGGTGATGCTGGAGCGTTGGCGCTGATATCGACGGCTGTTGGAGCTTGAGACTCCGCAACAGCTGGTGCTTGGGGCACAGCGGCCTCGGCAGGCGCTACAGCAATCGGACTAGTGGTATCGACTACGGCTTCAGGATGCTGGATACTATCGACTGATTGGTTGACGGCATCTGGCGAAACTAGTAACTCCATGGTTTGGGCAGTCATAGATGCCAGCAGTTTTTTCTGACTCGAAGTATAGCTTGTGTGCACGCCTCCAAAGATCATCTGTTCAAAAGCCTTAGCGCGATCGTCATATCTAGGCGCGTTATCTGACAAGGACTCAGCAATAGTGTCGGGATACCGAGCGGCAGTCTTGTAGTTGGCGATGACTTCGGCCGCACGTTTCATATTTTCTGGTGTTAGAGGTATGGCGTTGTTGGACATAAAACTTTTAATGCTGGTGTCGGCAATGGCGTCCATGGCTTTAACGGCCAAGAGATTTCCAGCTGGCGATCCCGTGGCAGCTTTACTAGTTTCGTTCTTGGCAGCTGCCGTAGCTCCTGCATGCATCAGTGTTCGGCCGTAGCCGGCAGCCTCAGCTGGCGTCTGCGGAGCAGCCTTAGAATAATTGGCGAGTTTAACTATCGGCTGCTCGGTGGCGC
>JBDSWU010000002.1:0-6361 GCA_039926445.1 Saccharimonadales bacterium (SeqCode) | reverse complement strand
GCCACAATTCGGTGGTGCCAGACCACTGTTGCTCAGCCCATAGGACTGGAAGGCCGTTAGTATGCCTGCCACACCGTTCTTGCGCTGGGTGTTGCGCGAACTGCGATTCAGGGCTGGTATAGCCTGAAAGATCAGGATCGCGAAGATCCCAGCGATGTCCAGCACTATCAGAACCTCTATGATTGTGAAACCGCTCTGGCGGTCAGTGCGGGACACTTGGCTCATGGTTAGTTCCCCGAGAAGCCGGCTTGGTTGACCAGGCCATAAATCGGTAGCAAGATGGCGGCAACAATCGTAATAGCCATCACACCCATGATGACCATCATGACCGGCTCGATGATGGTGCTGATCGCCTTGATCTGGTTATCGACCTCTTTTTCGTAGTAGCTGGCGACCTTGTCAAGCATCACTTCCATAGAACCGGATTGCTCACCGATGCGTAACATGTTGGGCACAAGCTCCAAGAAGCTCGGGTCGTTGGAAATTGAGTCAGAGAGTGCTTTACCACCCTTGACCTGCTCTATAGCCCGGCGAATTGACTTGCTGATATGAGTATTGTCGACTGCGTCTGCCGTAATCTCCAGTACCTGTATGAGAGGCACGCCTGCACCGACCAAAGTTGTGGCAGTGCGAGCAAATCGCGCCATATACATCTTCATAAAGAGTGGTCCGACAGGCCAGGCTTTCATCTTCATCTTGTCTATGATAGATTTGCCCGTTAGCGTTCTGGCGCCGCGAGTAGTACCGAAGACCAATAGGCCTACGATGATAATTACTACCAAATAATCGTGCGTGATAAAGTCGGATACGGCCAGCAGCGCCCTGGTTAGTGGTGGCAGCGTTGCGCCTTTAAGCCCATCATAGATATTTTGCACCTGTGGTAGGACTTTGACGATCATAAAGCCAACAACCATCAGCATTACTAGTAATACAATAGCCGGATATATCAGGGCGCCGCGGACCTTGCTGACGATATCTGCGTCCTTTTCCTGCTGATCGGCCAATCGTACCAACCCGTCGTCAAGCGTTCCCGAGGTCTCGCTAGCGGCAATCATACTGACGAAGACTCTATTAAAAACTTTCGGGTGCTTGTCCAACGCGACACTAAATGCCGTACCAGATTCCACACTTGTTATGACCTCATTAATGACAGCTTTGAGAGGCTTGCCCGGAGTTTGGTTGGCTACAGATCGCAAACTTTGCACTAGTGGCAACCCAGCGTTAATCAGTGTCGACAATTGGCGACTAAACAGTACCTTTTCTTTGGTCTTGATGCGTGAGAATCGGCCATTGCGTGCGGCTTTTTCAACCTTGAGCGATACCGGCGCCAGTCCCTGTTCTCGGATCAGCTTGACGGCGGCAGCTTCGGTGTCAGCCTGAACCTGAGCTTTTACTTTTTCACCTGTTGATGTGTTGCGAGCGGTGTAAGTATAAGTCAGCATGATTTAGCCTCGCATAAGCCTGTCTAGCTCATCGATGTCGACAGCAAACTCACGCGCCATGTCGTACGTAATCGTACCAGCATGTATCAGGTTAACTAGTGTGCGGTCCATAGATTGCATACCGAACTCGGCACCAGTCTGTATAACCGCCTCCAGCTGATGGCTCTTGCCTTCGCGGATGATATTACGGACGGCTGGGTTGGCCACCAGGATTTCAGCGGCGGCAACACGACCACCACCGATAGATGGCACCAGTCGCTGAGCGACAATAGCCATCAGGATGTTAGACAGCTGAGCCCGAATTTGCGGCTGTTGGTGAGGCGGAAAGACATCGATCATACGGTCGATTGACTGAGAAGCGCTGTTAGTGTGCAGTGTTGCGTAGACCAGGTGTCCAGTTTCTGCCATCGTGATGGCGCTGGCAATAGTCTCGAGATCACGCATCTCTCCTAGTAGCACGACATCGGGATCTTGACGAAGTGCACTGCGCATAGCGGCACTAAAGCTGTAGGTGTCGTAGTGGACTTCTCGCTGGACTATGACTGACTTTTGAGATTTGTGAGTAAACTCGATCGGGTCTTCGATGGTGATGATGTGCTTGCTCTGCTCGGTGTTAATCTTGTGGATTAGTGCGCTTAGCGAGGTTGATTTTCCTGACCCCGTTGGGCCGGTGACCAATACCAAACCACGCGGGAACTCTGCAAATTTATTGACGATTGCTGGCAAACCAAGCTGCTCGATAGTTAAGATTTCGTTGGGAATAAGTCGCAGTGCAGCCGCCATGTTACCGCGCTCGTGAAAGGCGTTGACACGGAAGCGGCCCAGATCGCCATAAGCAAAACTGAAGTCGAATTCTTTGTCCTTGAGCAGGATCTGTTTTTGGTCGTCGTCAAGAATGGCAAAAATCAAAGCCTCTACAGCCTCTTCGTTCAATATATCGGCGCCGGTAACAGGCAGCAACTCGCCATCGATACGCAGCATCGGTGCAAGTCCGACCTGGATATGGAGGTCCGAAGCCTTTTTTTTGAGGACTTCGTCGAGGAGAACCTCGATACGTGGTTGTGCTTGCATAGTTATTCCCTACCCTCTCGTTTCATGTTAGCCGATCCCCTCAGCAGCGACGCGGTTGACTTCGCTGACACTTGTCCGACCGTCGAGTGCTTTGAAGTAGCCATCCTGACGCATACTAATCATGCCTTCAGCCAGTGCCTGCTTCTCGATTTCGCCGCTAGTCGCCGATTTCATAATCAATCCTTGTATAGCCTCTGACACCTCGAACACCTCGTACAACCCGATGCGACCCTTGTAGCCCCCCGGAGTGTCTGGCGTGTCGGCTGCCTTGGTTAAAGTATAAGCGTTTTGCGTCGATAAGGGCAAGCTTTTGTAACCAATATCCTCAGCTGCAGCTGCCAGCTTGTCTTCGCTGTCCGGCAATAACTTGCCAACCGCCGTTTTGATTGCTGCCGTTTCAAGCTCTGTAGACTCATACGTCTCTCGTCCATTCTCGCCGATCTTGCGTACCAAACGTTGGCCGATAACTGTATGTACTGTGCTGGCTATCAGGAATGGCTCAATCCCCATGTCAAGCAAACGCGGCAGGATACCGGCCGCACTGTTGGTGTGCAATGTGCTGAAAACAAGGTGACCAGTTAAGGCAGCCTGGACCGCTAGCTGAGCAGTTTCGGCGTCACGTATCTCTCCAACCATGATGACATTGGGGTCCTGACGTAGGATAGAGCGCAAACCAGATGCGAACGTCAACCCGACTTCGGCGTTGACCTGGATCTGGTTTATGCCGTCCATTTTGTACTCAACTGGGTCCTCTAGAGTTACGATATTTACCGAGTCATTCTTGATTTCTTGAATTAGCGCATAAAGCGAGGTCGACTTGCCTGAGCCGGTTGGCCCAGAGGTCAGAATCATGCCATTTGGCCGCTTTAGGCCCTCTCTAATCGTTCTCAGAGCTCGTCCAGTGTACCCCATTGATTCCAGCTTTAGACTAGTACCTGACTTGTCTAGCAGACGGATAACAACTTGCTCACCCCAAACTACTGGTGCGATGGCGATACGAAGATCGATGGCGTTTTCGTCCACCCGGACCGTGAACTGACCGTCCTGTGGGATGCGGTGCTCATCGATTTTGAGGTTAGACAGGATCTTGATGCGCGATATCAGAGCGGCTTCAGTGTTTTTAGGCAAACGCATAATCTCGCGCAGGATACCATCAATCCGGCAACGGACTTTCATCTCGTGTTCCATCGGTTCGATGTGAATATCGCTGGCCCGGTTACGGGCGGCGAACTCAAGGATAGCCGACAATGCCTTGCTGATCGGCGAATCTTCGACCAGAGTCTTTATATCATCCTTGGCGGATTTGCCCTTTGCGGTTTTGGGCGCGGCATCAATAGTAATTTGGCCTCCACCTAATCCGTCAAAGTTGGTCTTCAACGCCTCCTGCATATCCGTATCAATGTTCGATCCATACTGCGCTAGTACTGCGCGAATGCCATTTTCCGAAGCCACATAAACTTTAAGCGGTCGATTAATCTTATTGCTCAGGAAGTCGACTGCCTGAACGTTGTCGGCATCGAGCATAGCGACCACCAGTCGGTGCTGCATCTCGCCCAGAGGTACTGCCATGTAGCGTTCGGCCGTCTCCTTTGGTAGCAACGCCAATATTTTGGGGTCGATTTTAGCTGTCGTCAAATTGACATACGGCACTTTGGTGATTGTGGCATTGGCCTTAGTTAGTTGTTCATCACTGATTATCTTATTCTTGAGCAGGTAGCTCATCAGCGGTTCTGCGGCCTTGGTGGCAGCAACTTTGGCAGACTCTAGCTTGTCGGCCGTCAGCATCCCCTCTTTGACTAGAGCTTCACTGACTTGTTGGATGCTATCGACGGAGAGGACGCTCACTGGGTAGTCCCCTTCCTAATTAGCCGCTGTAGTATTGCTAAACGGATCAGTCGTAGAGTATTGCTGGATAGTAATAGTTTTGGTTGGATCGATTGCCTGATTGTTAAAATAAGTTGAGTCTGGGGTTGGGAAGTCAGCAGTTATCGGCGACACGATCTCCGCCTTGGTATCAGCAGCAGCTGGTGAGCCAAATATTGCTTTTGATATGAACAACGAGAATATGGCGCTTACAAACACGATTACTGCGATTAGAGCGATGTCTTTTTGCTTCATTTGGGGACGACCTCACTAGTGATTTGTAGGTTTTTGGCTGGCTGGTAGTAAGTGTGGGCTGTGATACTAGCCTGCATATTGCTTCCACCACCACTGATAGTTAGCGTATCCACCTGAATCGGACGAATTGAAGACTCGAGGGTCTTTATCAAGCTCTGAATAGCGTCGTAGTTAGCATTGGCTACCGAAAACGAGAACGGCATCGGTACTGCCTCGGGTGTCGGGCTCGACAGGTTTGTCTCCTGGTTAACTTGGTCATCGATACCGGCTATCGAACTGACTTTTAGGCTCTGGCTCGACAAAATCTTTTCTAGGCTGGAGGCTAGTGCTGGGAAGTCGTAGCTGCTTGGCAACGCGTCAAGTACTATTTTGCCGTTATCGCCATCACGGTCACCAACACCACTTGTCTGACCACCGATTATATTTGCGGCTGGGGCCACGAATTTGTTATATGAATCGATCAGAGAGTCGGCGGCTGAGATGTTGCGTAGCAGCTGCTGGTGGGCAGTATCCTTGGCCTTGATAACTTTGTTCTGGTAAGAGTTCTGCGATAGCACTGTCTTGGTAGCCACCAGCGAAAACACCGTCACAAACGAAGCTATCGATACTACCAACACCATCTGGGCGTTAGCCTTACTGATAGCTGTGCGCTTAGTCGAAATCCGTGGTTTATGTGTTGCCATTACCTTGACCCTCCGCTTGTTGTGCCCGTACTCGGTGTCGCTCCAGCAGGTGCAGTCGTGAACAGGTCGGCAGTTGGTAGGCTGGTAGTTGAGCGGGTGGACACTAAACTAGGGATTCGCAGCGTAATCTTCTTGGTGATGTCAAAAATACTTGGGTCGTAGCTAAAGTCGATGGTGAAGCTGGCAGCCTGAGCTTTGTCGGCGCTGCTACCAAGACTAAAGGTGGTCAGTACGACAGTCTTGAAGGCTGGTGTTTTGACTTCCGGGCCGTCATCGGGCAGTGCAAAAGTCGTGAACTTCAGCGTATCAACAAATTTGTTTACTGAGCTCAAGGCGTCAGCCGTACCGGTAATCGTAACTGATTGAGCCGTCAGGTCGCTGGTGTAGTTAGTGATGCTGACCGACGATGGGGTCAATTGATTTAGATAGCCAAACAAACGAGAGACTGCTGGCCTACCGTCCTGCAGGGTACCGATTGTCTGTAACTGGTTCTGGACGGTCAAAATCTTGTTCAGCTCCTTGCGACCTTGTAGGTCCCTGCTCTCGCTGGCTATATCTTTGCTGAGGTCAGCCAGATGCCGCTTGCCAAGCTGGTTAGTGACTACGACCAGCCCAAGCAGGGCCAATGATAGGACACTTACGAGCACTGCAATGCTCAAGATAAGTCGACGCATTTTCTGGGCTTTGATGTAGGCCATCTTGACATCGGGAAGTAGGTTAAACTGAATCATGCTGTGCGCTCCGCTAGACCAACTGCGACCGCAAACTGGTTCGATAAAGCTAACAACTCGTTTTGACGGTCACGAGCGAAACTAACATTACGCCAGGAGTTGCCGATCTCGACATTGATCGCGAACTTATTAGCCAAGTACAGCGGGAATTCCGGTATGACTGAGGCGCCGCCAGTAACGATAATACGCTCGATTTTAACATCGGTGTAACGAGCCTGGAAAAACTTGATCGACTTCTCGACTTCAGCCGACAGTAACTCAATTGTGCCACTAATCGCCTGGTAAACCTGCCCCTCTAGTTTGTCCTTGCTCAGGC
>JBDSWU010000001.1:0-6074 GCA_039926445.1 Saccharimonadales bacterium (SeqCode) | reverse complement strand
GTTCTCTAGTGATTCTTTGGAATCTTTGCGGGTTACTTGTATCATCAGGTGCCTATTGTACGTGACAGAGGTCACATTTGCAAGCCCATCTGACCAACTTTCACGTCTTCTAACAAGCACACCATCGCTGATTCATCCCTTAATCACATTCCCCTAATAGGGACGCCGAACTTTTAGGGTTTTAGGAGTCTACACATAGCCCTTCTCCATTTGTATAGTATTTTGTATAATCGCTATTTCTCACCCCTGAGGAAAATAGGCGATTATAATTATTTAGATACAAATGGGAATAGGCTGTGTAACTAGTTGCTAGGTGGAACAAACAACCTAAAAAGCAAACAAGCACCAGCTAAATCTAGCCAGTAACGCGCTTCTGAGTAGTCGTACGTTGTGATTTAAGCACTATAGATTGCAGCTCGCGGAAGATCGGGAACTGCTTGTTGGTCGAGTAGACCTTGGTGTTGCCCTGGCGCTCAGACACTAGAAATCCGACCTTTTCGAGGCGCTTCAGCTCGCGCTGGATATTGCCAGCATCTTCTTTGATTAGCTTGGCTAACCCTCGTACGTGAGTCTTAAAGTCAGGATACTTGGCGTAGATGACGATGATTTTGCGGCGGACCCGTGATGTGATAAATATGTCGAGCATGGCTTCCCTCTTTAGATTCTATTGTTTTCCGAACAACGTTAATCTGTAGTATAAACCGCTGATTTTAGTTTGGCAATCACTTTTTTCGGCTACACTAAGGATTATGTTTTACTACTTCGTTTGGGTTAGGAGTCACAAGTACCACGGCAGCGAGCCGTTGACCTACTCGCATGACCGTCAACTTGCGACCGGTTCGATCGTCCGAGTTGAGATGCGCGGCGAGATTGTAATGGGTATTATCAGCGGTCCAACTACGCAGCCACGCTTCAAGACCAAGCCGTTGACGGCTGCACTCGACCTACCGGCTTTGCCGCTACACCTGCTTAAAACTGCTCAGTGGTTGCTGGCTTATTACCCGGCACCGCTCGGCATCGTCAGCCAGCAGCTGGTGCCAGGTAATTTCTCGGAACGCCAGCTGGCACTGCCGGCACCAGCTGAATATCCAGACCCCGATCTATCTAAACTGCCGCCACTGACTACCGACCAGTCTCGGGCACTTGAGGAGATGCAGCGTACTAACACCTATTTGTTACACGGACAAACAGGCAGCGGCAAGACGCGGCTATATATAGAGCTGGCACAGGCCGCCCTAGCCCGCGGACGATCGAGTATAATCCTAACACCGGAGATCAGCCTAACAGCTCAATTGACAGCCAGCTTCACAGCTGTGTTTGGGCAGCGCGTCATCACCATCCACTCCGGTCAAGCGCCGGCCGAACGCCAAAAAGCTTGGTTGGACGCCCTTCGTGCGACACAGCCGGTAATCATCATCGGGCCGCGCTCAGCGCTGTTCACGCCGGTGAGAAGCCTGGGGCTGATCGTGCTCGACGAGGCACACGAAGCCGCCTACAAACAAGAGCAAGCACCCCAATACCATGCCGGGCGGGTCGCCAGCTACCTGGCTCCCCTGTCCCACGCTAGCTTGGTGCTAGGCACAGCCACCCCAAGTGTCAGTGATTATTTCCTGGCCAGCGAGCGCAGCAAGCCGATAATCCGTCTAGATCATCCGGCCATAGCCGTGGCTGAAACTGACCGCAGAGTACAGCTAGTAGACATGAGAGACCGCGACAATTTTGATCGTTCACGCCTGCTCAGCACCGCACTGATAAAGGCCATCGAGTTGGCTTTGAGCCGCGGTGAGCAAACACTGCTTTACCTTAATCGTCGTGGCACAGCCAGGATTGTGTTGTGCGAAAGCTGCGGCTGGCAGGCTACCTGCCCGCACTGCGACCTGCCCCTGACATACCACGGAGACCGCCATGAGCTCCGGTGCCACAGCTGCGACTACCACAGCCACACACCGACGTCGTGCCGCGATTGCGGCCATACCGAGATCATCTATAAAACCGCTGGTACGAAGGCGATAGTCGACGAAGTAACTAGGCTATTTCCCGGCGCCTCGGTCGCTCGTTTCGACACCGATAACGCCAAAGCCGACCGCTTTGAGCAGCACTATACAGCCGTTAAAAACGGCGAGGTCGACATCTTGGTCGGCACTCAACTACTAGCCAAGGGCCTTGATTTACCAAAGTTAGCAGTGCTAGGGGTCGTCCTCGCCGACACCAGTTTGTCACTACCGGACTTCACTTCACCAGAGCGCACTTATCAGCTACTCACTCAGGTGCTTGGCCGCATCAGTCGCGGTCACAGAGCTGGCCTGGCCATCATCCAAACCTATAACCCAGATCACCCGGTTCTAGCCGACGCCGTTGCCGACAATTACGCAGCCTTCTACGCCCGAGAACTGGCCGAACGCCAGCAATTCTTATTCCCGCCCTTCTGTCACCTGCTTAAACTATCCTGTCGGCGGGCAAGTACCAAGGCCGCAGAATCAGCCGCCCAAAAGCTGGCCGACTCCCTTCGCGGCAACTACCGCGTCCGTGTCGAGGGCCCGGCACCGTCCTTTTATGAAAAACTACAGGGTAAATATCAGTGGCAGTTAATCGTCAAAGCTACCGAGCGCAGCGAGCTACTACGTGTCATCGCCCACTTGCCCGCCAACTGGTCCTACGACATCGACCCGGCTGATCTGCTTTGATCTGTTATAATGGGCAGGAATTATGACCAAAGACGATATTATTGCACTGCCCAACCCTCACCTGCGTACCAAGTCCCAACGCGTCGGCGTGATCACCCCCGAGATCCGTCAGGTAGTCGAGGACATGCAAGCGGCGACGATTAACTGGGACCAGAGCCGCGCCCACGAAGTTGGCGTAGCCTTAGCCGCAGTCCAGGTCGACCACCTCTACAAAATCGTCGTCGTGCGCAACAACTACGATGACAAAGACGACCATGAATTCACGGTATTCATCAACCCCGAGATCACCAAGCGCGAAGGCGAACTCATAGAGGACTACGAAGGCTGCCTGAGTGTCATCGGTGTTTACGGCAAGATCAAGCGCCACGACAAGATTAAGCTGAAGGCTCTGGACCTGGAGGGCAAAGAATTCCGAGTCACGGCCGAGGGCTTTCTGGCCCGAATCTTCCAGCACGAGATCGACCACACCAACGGCATCGTCTTCATCGACCACATTCGGGACGACCCAGAAGCCTTTTATCACTTACAAGACGAGGGTAAGCTGGTACCATTAGACTATGACACCGATATCAAAGACAATCCTATACTTTGGCAATGAGCGCCTAGCGACTGGTCTCGGCACAGCCGCCCCGGCACTCCGCGGGCTGATTGCCGCCGGATACAACGTGGCGGCAGTGGTTGTCGCCCAAAACCCCCAATCCAAATCGCGCAATAAGCGCAGCCTCGAGGTAGCAGACATCGCCGCCGAGCACGGCATACCAGTTATTGCACCTCAGCGCCTGTCCGAGTCCGTAGCTGAACTAAAAAACTATCGAGCCGACATCGGCGTACTAGCCGCTTATGGCAAAATCGTACCTCAGGCGATTCTAGACATCTTCCCTTTTGGTATTATAAATATTCATCCATCCCTGTTACCACTGCACCGCGGATCAACACCTATCGAGAGCGTCATCCTAGAGGGCGCCGCCGAAACTGGCGTATCGCTAATGCGTCTGGCGCCACAAATGGACGCTGGACCAGTATACGTACAGGATCACTTATTGCTGCGAGGCGATGAGACCAAGCAAGTACTCAGTGACCAGCTCAGCCAGCTCGGAGCCGACTTATTAATTGCTCACCTGCCCGAAATTCTTGACGGTTCGATGCAGCCAATTGCTCAGGACGAGTCGCGGGCGACAACCGACCCCCAAATGTCCAAGTCCGATGCCATCCTAGACTTCCAAAAACCAGCCGAGCGGCTGGAGCGAGAAATCCGGGCCTACGCCGGCTGGCCACGCAGCCGCTGCACGATTGGTGGCCAGGGCGTAATTATCACCGCCGCCCACGTCGAGCCTGGCGAAGGCACTCCGGGCACCATTCACTTAGCGGGCAAGCAGATAGGCCTGCAGACATCTGCCGGAGTCTTAATCATCAATTCGCTGATACCAGCGGGCCGCAAAGAGATGACTGGCGAGGCTTACCTTGCCGGTTACAAACCTTAATCACGAGCCCTCATAAATCCCATTCCTCTAATGGTGTGCCCCCTGCCTGGTTACGCTTTGCTTTTTTCAACTGTCAGTTGTTATGTTGGGGGTTAATTGAATTTGTTTACCTGCCTCACCTTCACTTGGGGATACTCCAATATGTGTCAGGTTTTTTGCTGGTTGTATCGTATTGGCCCCTGGTGGTAATTGGCCAAACAGCAAAAAACCTGACACATATTGGAGTAGTGGTGCATGGATGTAGGGGTCGGGAGAGCTGAGGTAGGAAAAATGTAATAAGGTCGATGACCCACAATCAGCCCGAATACAGTCGCAACGGCCTAGCGGAGCCTTACTACAGGAATGCGATTTATGAAGACAGGAGGTTTAGACTTGGCCGGGGCCAGCAGGTGGTTGCTGCTGCGGATACTGGGGCGGTTCGGAGGCGGCGTATTGCTGCTGTGGTTGCGCTGGCGCAGCGGCAGGCTGCGGCGTTGGGTTGGTAGCAACGGCGGCCTGGGAGGCCGCCAGGATCTGGGCGGCCGAGGCCTGAATTTCGGCTTTGAGCTTGTCGAACTCCTCTTGGACAATGTCTTTGTAATTCGGGAAGTTTGACTCCAGCCATTTGAAGGCGCCAGCATCGTCCTTGGCCTCAAAATATTGCTCGAATTCGTCGAGTTGCTGGTTGGTCATCTGGTCGGCCAGCCGCATACCGACCCGCATCTCGAGCGTTTCATAAATGTGCTTGAGCAGGCTGTTCTTCTCGGCTTCCGGCAGGCCGGCGAGTCCGAGATCGTTTAGGAGGTTGTTATCAATCTTGAGCATACTCGTATTGTACCATCACTCGTTATAGGCTGCGGGAAATTGCTTGGCGGCTAAAGACGTCTATGCGGTCGCCCTCGACTAGATCAATGCGGTGAGCGGTCGTGAAACTCAAGCCACACATCTCGCCCTCGAAGACTTCCTTAGCCTCTTGTGGCCCGCGCTTCAGGCCAGTGATTTCGACCTCGCCTAGGACTTCCTTGTCTCGGGTGACGCGAGCAAGGGCTGGAGCGGTTAGCTTGCCTTTGGTCACTTCACCGCCACAGATGACTTGAGTTTTAGTAGTGTTAAAGATACCCTTGACGACCAGACGGCCGATCTCGGTCTCGACAATCTCGGGCTTGAGAAGCTTGG
Source organism: Saccharimonadales bacterium (SeqCode) (assembly GCA_039926445.1). Lineage (GTDB taxonomy): Bacteria > Patescibacteriota > Saccharimonadia > Saccharimonadales > UBA4665 > JBDSWU01. Next base: position 754 of record JBDSWU010000001.1, on the reverse strand, counting down.
TCAGCTCTAGTTTGGCGTCGTCTATTAGTTCGTATATAACTTTGTACAAGCGAACGTGTATTTTGTCACGGGAAGCTTGCTGGCGACCACTAGACGGTAATCCGACGTTGAAGCCATAGATCACAGCACCAGAGGTGTGCGCTAGATATAGGTCGTTTTCGCTGATAGCACCAACACCTGAGCCGACGACACGAATCGCGACCTCAGCTGTGTCGAGGGCTTTTAAGCTGTCTATCACAGAGTTCAGTGAACCCTGAACATCGGCCTTGACGATGATGTTGTACTCGCTAACTTCATTGTTGCGGTTAATCATCCTAATCAGCTCGGTTGAGCCAATTTCCATGTGACCGCCGGCGGCCGACTTGTCGGTAGCCGCCTGTTCGGTGATAGCCCGAGCCTCCTTCTCGTCTTTGACGACCTGGAATTCATCACCGAACGCTGGCAATGTCTTGAAACCGGTAATAGCGACTGGCATTGACGGTGTTGCTTGCTTGATGGCAAAACCATCGGTAGTTTCGAGATTGCGAACTTTTGCGTAGCTTGATCCGGCGACTATGAAGTGTCCGGGCTTGAGCGTTCCAGTTTCGATGAGGGCGTGAGCGACAGCACCTCTGCCCTGTTCAACGTGTGCTTCGATGATCAGGCCACGAGCTGGACCCTCGACATCTGCCTTAAGCTCCTCTACATCAGTCACCAGCAGTATCATATCCAGCAGCGCTGGGATACCGTCCTTGGTTTTGGCCGATACTGGCAC